>JANXMD010000089.1 GCA_025354845.1 Verrucomicrobiota bacterium
CTGCGGTCCCCGCTGACCGAAATCGGTGTCAGCGTCAAGGTTGGGGACTACATTGTCGCGGTGGATGGTCGACCCGCCAATCAGCTCGGGGACCTCTATGCGGCGCTCGTGGGAAAGGCGGACAAGCAGGTGGTTCTCCGAGTGAACACGGAACCGAAGACTGACGGTGCTCGGGATGAGACGGTGATTCCAACGGCCGACGAACAGCCGCTGTATTATCTCAAATGGGTTCTTGGAAATATTGAGGCGGTGAGCAAGGCCACCGATGGGAAGGTTGGTTATGTGCACGTTCCGGACATGGGCGTGCCGGGATTGAACGAGTTCGCCAAGTTCTATTATCCGCAGCTGAACAAGGAGGCCCTGATCGTGGATTGCCGCGGGAATGGCGGGGGCAATGTGTCCCCCATGATCATTGAGAGGCTGCGTCGCGAGCCCGCCATGTGGACCGTGCCCCGCAATGGTCAGGTCAATGTGGACCCCTCCGGGCAGGTTCTTGGTCCGAAGGTCCTGCTCATCGATCAGCATTCGGCGAGCGACGGAGACATCGTCGGGTACCGGTTTCGGAAGCATAAACTCGGTCCAATTATCGGCCAGCGCTCTTGGGGCGGCGTGGTGGGCATCCGTGGTTCCTTGCCGCTGCTCGATGGCGGTACACTGATGCGACCCGAGTTTTCCCGTTTCGATTTGGAGGCGAAGGAATGGATCATGGAAGGCCACGGCGTCGATCCGGACATCGAGGTGGACAACGATCCGGCCCGTGAATTTGCCGGGGTGGATGATCAGTTGAATCGCGCCATCGAAGAAATCCGCAAGGCAATGGCCGCGCAACCGGTGAAACTCCCCAATCCACCGCCCTATCCGAACAAGGCGAAGTAGTTTGGAATGGGCTGCGTGCGGTTCCGGAATCGGTGTGGATGCCCCGAGTGCGCGACATCGCTGGCGGCAGACGTACTTCGCGGAGGACGAATCATTCGTTGGCTGTCGGGCTCACTCAGGGAACTGGATCGCGTAAAGGTCAGCGTCTTTCATTTGAATCCGAAGCCGGACGGTCCTTCCTGCCAGTGCGGACAAGGAGCTTCCGGTCTTCCAGTGCACGGTTCGCCCAATGGAGTCACCGATGAGTTCCGCACTTTCCTCCATCGTGAAGTCGGGTAGCGGTCGGCCGACGGCATCCTGAAGTTCGAAACGCGCAAATCCCGCGGCGCTGGTTGCGAGGTTTACCTCCAGGCGGGTCCCTAAAAAACGAAGCGGCCGGGTGATCAGTTCGCCCGCTGCATACCCCGCATGGACCGATGCAAACCCGTCGAGTCGAAGCGTCATTCGTTCGAGGTGGATGCTGGGCTGTCCGTAATGGCGCAGCACGAAGCATGAGAGTTCGTTGGTCGACGTTTGGATGAGCCCAAGCGCCGGATAGTTGGCTCGGGCCACCCAGTTTCTGGGATCCTGACCCGGCCGGATGAAGCTCTCCAGGAATGTCCGCTCGTACCGAGTGCCGCCACGACTGCTCAACAGCACCGCATCGGAATCGTCGTTTCGCAATTCGGCGTAGTTGCGCGGGTGGGTGAGGTCGAGTGCCCTCACCTGGGTTTCCGTGAGTGCCCGACGTCCCGGGTTGAAGCGTGCCGCCAGCCCCAAATAGAGGTGTGGGGCTCGGAAATACGGGAGAGTCTGGTTGATGTACAGATGCTCGTTCGGAGCGTCGCCAAAGGTCATTTCCGCCGGTAGGCTCCAATGCAGGAAGTCGGCGGACTCGCTACGACTGATCCATCGCACGGTGTCCTTCCAGGTGCGAAAATAACAAACGTAGCAGTGCTCGGACTCGGACCAGAATACCACGTTCTGGGAATCGAATTGCCCGGCAGTGATCATCGGTTTCGGGGAGACCTGCTTCCAGTGAATCCCGTCGGAAGACGTGAACCCGAACAAGCCGTCCCCGGTGCCGCCCACCGCCTTGTAACGTTCTGAACCTGGCACGCCGGGTCGGGTGTCAAGGAAGGGGCAGAAGTTGTGAGTGGCCGTCTTCGGTTCCACTAGCACCACATTGTTACGGCGCGTTCCGGCTACCTTGAAAAGCCCAAGATCCGGACGAGTCCACTGAATGCCATCCCGGCTTTCGGCAAGACAGGTCACTTCGGCTGCTTCGGCCGATGCATCCAGGCGTGAGGTGCTTGGACGTCCGCGGTAGTACATCCGGAAGCGGTCCCCATCCTGAAGAACGGTAAAATAGCCGGAAACAATTCCCTCCCACGGCCGGTCAAGCGTCAACGCGGTGCCGGCGGGAGTCGGGTTTTGGAGGCGCAGATCGAGCCCGGTCATGTGGTCGATGAGGAATCGATCGACGAACACTTCGCGGCGAGTGCCGAGGGAGACGGGTAGCGGCTCCAGCGGTAACAGTTCAATGGCATCGTCGTGCAGTCGGAATCGGCGCACCCGCACATCTGCGCGAGAGGATTTCTCCTCGTAGTAGGCGATCAGCGTTGAGCCGTCCGCCAGAGTGACCATCGAGGGATAGGATCCGGAGCAGCGATCGATGAGAAACGGCTGACTCCAGGATTTCGCCTCATCGCGGCTGAAGCGCACGGCGGTACCGCCCTTCCAGGGGCCGGGATCAAACTCGCGCGTCGCCAGGAGGAGGGTGCCGTCGGGCAATCGGTGGAGGTAGGGACAATGAGCCTGGAACCCGAGCGGTGCGGAACGTGACCAGGTTTCCCCGCGATCTCTGGATACGGACGAATGCATTGCCGCCCCGCTCCCGCCGCGCTGGGCCGCCCAAAGGGTTCCGTCCTTGAGTTCGATCAGGACGGTCTCGGCGTCCAGTCGCGCGCCGGCATTATCGATGACCGAGGGCGCGCTCCAGGATCGCCCGTGATCGTCACTCCGGGTCACAGCCCCGAAGGCCTGATGCGTGGTTTCGTCCTCGGAATAGATGCCGAGCAACAGCCTGCCGCCGGAAACCTGTCGTATGGGCGACGACACAGCGTAGCCCTTCGCGACCAACTGCGGATCCGACCAGGTGAGACTCGCATCGGTGGAGAATACCACCCAGGTGTCCACAGCACCGGAGGGTTCCCGCGTGAAGTAGGTGCACGCCAGTTGGCCGCTACTGAGTTGGGTGATGGAGGGGTCCCGGTCATCCTTCTTGGTGTCGATCACCACTCGAGGTGGGCTCCAGGTACGTCCCTCGTCGGAGGAGATAGAGGAAACGATTCGGCCTCCGCGGGGCCATTCTGTCCTCGGCAGTGCCACGTGATCCCAACCGGCGTAGAACACCGCGAGAATCCGGCCGTCACGAAGGCGGCAGAGGTCTGGAAATGACTCATAGCCGCCGGCACCCGCATCCTGGCAGAGGTACCGGAATTCAGGCGCAGGATTTGCGAGCGGAGTCTCCGCGGCAGTGGCTCGTTGGCTCAGCCATGCCGGCAACGTGAGCGCCAGGCCGGCGACCAGCACGCGGAATTCACGAGACAGTGACGACGGGGCAGGGAACATGACCGAAGTCTATCCGTGAGCCATGAGCTGGCGACAGCCTCAAAGCATGACCTCGCCACCGGCGGGCGCTGGGCGCTACTTCCAGCGTACTACCGCGGAGGCGGCCAACGACGGATCGGCGCGCGTCTCAAGCGAGGCGCGAATCACTGCGGCCTGCCGAACCACCTTGCCAGAAAATACTCTCTTACCCTGGACGGTGACTGTCAGCGGTTGGTCGAGCGACAGCAGGGCATCGGAAAGACGAAGGCTGAGTCCGGCCGGAATCTCGCCCTCCAACGCGATCGTCTGGGCCTTTACCGTGGCGACGACCTTCTGCTTCTCGTGCACGACGGAGGTGTCGGGGACCTGCAGCCAGTAGAACTGCGAGTGCAGAATGTCGTCTTGGAACCAAACGATGCGCTTCGGCCAGGGCTGTCGGGTGAATCCGGCCATCCAGGGAACCGCCTCGGCGTCCTTCTTTTGCATCCAGTGTCCCAGGCCTGGGTAGATTCGCGCCATGTGGACGTAACCGCCGGGATCCGACTGGGCGAGTTCATCGAGCGCGGTGCTGCGTTCGCTTGCGATGCGGTTGCGGTTGTACGCGGCATCGTCGCCGCCCATGAACAGGGCGAAGGGAAGGTTGCGCAGGCCGAGAAGCGACGCCTCATTGGGATGTCCCGCCATCATCGCCGCTGCGGCAAACGAGTCGGCCATGCGGGGTGCCACCTGCCATACGCCGTCGCCACCCGCGGAGTACCCCATGAGGTATACGCGATCCGGATCCACTCCGAGCAGCGCCACATGATCCTCGATCAGTCGCTGGAACAGCGGGTCGATGTGTCCCTCGTGCCACATGTTCCAGGCGTCGGTGGGCGCTCGCGGGGCCAGGTAGATTCCTTCTGCGGGTTCGTAAAGTTTGATCTGATTTTCCCACTGCTGGTCGTTCACTGCGGCCGGAGCACCACCGCCGCCATGCATCGAGATCCACAGGCTCCTTCCCCCTGCCGGTACACTCCCAAAGGTGCGCGACATCCAGCGCAGCGTCTTTCCGTTCAGGGTGATGGATTGCGCGTTCACCTCGTCTTTTCGTTCGACCGCGAGGCGTTGACGTTGATCCGCGGCGAGCAATCCCGTGACGCGGGCCGCCTGGTTGACGGTCAACGCCGTGAACAGTGCCGGGGCGTTGGTCGGCCGGGCCGCGGCTGGAAGGGAAATCCAGGCTTCGAGGGCTGCAATCGGTTTCGGAACGACCGTCAACGCCGGCCAGACTGCGTCCACGGTCGCGTCGCCCGCAGGCACTGGGCCGAAGGCCAGTTCCCGCGTGGTGCGGCCCTGCGTGAATCGCAGCCAGCCGCGGCTTCCGGGTGGTAGATCAAAACGCGGCATGTCGTTGAGATCCGTGCGCCCTGCCTTGGTTTCGGATTCAAACAACTTCTGCCCGGAAGCAGCGATCACCTGGACGTGGGCGGCAAGCCGCTCGCCGTGGGGTTTGCTGAACAAACGGACGCCAAGGTGGGCGACCGGGCTCGGGGTTGAGGCGGCAGATTTCGCGTAGCGTGAGGTGACGTTCACCGCGGCGACAGAATCATTCCGGCGATCCCACACCATCGGGAAGGCAGTG
>JANXMD010000122.1 GCA_025354845.1 Verrucomicrobiota bacterium
CCGCGAGGTCGTGGTCGACGGACGGACCGAACCCTACGACTATCTCGTCTTCGCCCTGGGCGGCTGTTCCGCGTACTTTGGTCATCCGGAATGGGAGTCTTTCGCCCCGGGATTGAAATCGCTCGAGGACGCCCACCACATCCGGCGGAACATTCTTCTCGCCTTCGAGCGCGCCGAGAACACCGATGATTCGGACGAGCGAAAGCGTTTGATGACGTTCGTGGTGATCGGCGGAGGCCCGACCGGCGTGGAACTGGCAGGGGCGTTGAGTGAACTCACCCGGCAGGTATTGCGACGCGACTTCCGCCGCATCGATCCCACCCAGGCCCGGATTCTCCTGGTCGAAGGCAGTCCGCGGCTCCTCGCTCAGTTCCCGGAGGATTTGAGTGACAATGCCCTCGCCACTCTGGAGGGCATGGGCGTGGAGGTCCGCACCGGAACTCGGGTGAAAGACATCCGGCAAGGCGAAGTGGAGCTGCTGGACGGCTCGGTGATCGAGGCGGAAAACATCCTGTGGGCCGCGGGCGTGTCGGCGTCGCCGTTGACCGCCAAGCTCGGGGTGCCGACCGACCGGGCCGGACGGGTTCTGGTGTCGCCCGACCTCAGCCTACCCGGGCACCCGGAGGTATTCGTCATTGGCGATGCGTGCGCCATCGTCGATTGCGACGGTCAACCGGTGCCTGGCGTCTCCCCGGCGGCGATGCAAGAAGGGCGCCACGTAGCGACCCTCATCGGCGACGCCCTCGAGGGTCATCCGACCCGGCCCGCCTTCGACTACTGGGACAAAGGCAGCATGGCCACCATCGGACGCTCCGCCGCGGTGGCAGTGCTCGGACCCGTTCATTTCACCGGTTTCCTGGCCTGGATCGCTTGGCTGTTCGTTCACCTCCTCTTCCTCGTTGGATTCCGGAACAAGGTGGCCGTGCTGTGGCAGTGGTTCTACAGCTACCTCACCTACCGCCGCGGCGCCCGCATCCTCATTCAGAAGATTTGAACCGCGGAGGCGCAGAGACGCCGAGACGTACCGAGAAGGCACTTCCTGGGGAGCCCTCCGAAACCGAGAGGGCGGTGAACACCAATTCCGCGCCTTCAGGTTGCCTTCTCTGCGTCTCCGCGCCTCCGCGGTTCAATTGAAGTCAACCTGACGAATAATACGTACTCGTATCATGCCCATTGCCAGCGGGCCGACCTTGGTAAATGTTCTCCACCAATGACGACGGTGCCTTCACTCCAGCGTGGATCGCTTGGGGCCCGCTGGCGTTTGCCGTTCTGGTGGCTGGTGGCGGTGTTGACGCTTCGCCTGTCCGCCGCCGACTGGCCGATGTTTCGCGGTCAGCCTTCGCTCGCCGGAACGAGCACTGCGAAGCTGCCCACGAGCCTCGTCCTGAAATGGCGGTTCAAAACCGGCGGTCCGGTGAAGTCCTCACCCGCCATTGTCGGTGACCGCGTTTATTTCGGCGCCGGGGACTCGAACCTCTTCTGCGTTCACCTCGCCGACGGAAGCCAGATTTGGAAGTTCACCTCGGATGGGCTCATCGAATCGTCTCCCCTGGTCCTCGACAACCGGGTTTATTTCGGCTCGGACAACACCAACTTCTTCGCCTTGGACGCCACAACCGGCAAGGAACTCTGGCGTTACGGCGTGGAGGACAAGATCCTTTCCAGTCCGAACTGGGTTCAGCCTGGCGGACCAGAAACCCGATCGGTTCTAATCGGCGCGTATGATTTCAAGCTCTACAGCCTGAATGCCGCCACAGGGAAAACCAACTGGGTGTTCGAGACCGGCAACTACATTAACGGCTCCCCAGCCATTGGATCGGGCATGACGGCCTTTGGAGGGTGCGACGCGGTGATCCATGTGCTGGGATTGGAAAAGGGCGAAAAGATCCGCGAGATTCCGGCGGGGGCCTACATCGCGGCCTCGGGAGCCCTGGTGGACGCGAAACTTTACGTCGGCCATTACGAGAACGCCTTCCTTTGCGTGGACCTGAAGGAGGGCAAGGTGCTGTGGACGTACAAGGACCGGGCCTTCCCCTACTTCTCGTCGCCCGCGGTGACCGCGGACTTCGTGGTGGTGGGCTCGCGCGACAAGCGCCTGCACTGCATCAAGCGCTCCGACGGCACCGGAGTCTGGACCTTTGCCACGCGAGGCAAGGTGGACAGCTCGCCGGTGGTCGCCGATGGCAAGGTCCTGGTCGGATCCGACGACGGACGCCTCTACATGGTGTCTCTCGCGGATGGAAAGGAGCTCTGGAACTACGAAATCGGCCAACCGGTTCAGAGTTCGCCGGCCGTCGTGGACGGCCATGTGGTGGTCGGCTCGGAAGACGGATACGTGTACTGCTTCGGCGCCAAATGAGCCCGGTTGTTTCCACAAGTCCCCGACCGAATTCCAGACGAGGCGGAATTCTCCAGGTGAATGCCTCCTGCCCCGTCCGCTTCAGACCCCGTTGAATTCATGAGCTCGATCACCATTGCCCCGCCGCCGGCGACGTCGGGACCACCCATCCAGAAGGAGACCACCGCCGGAAACTACTTCGTGGCCAACTACCCGCCGTTTGCGTTCTGGAAGCAGGAGGCGATCGCGGACTTCAATGCCGCTCTGGACCGCGCCCCCGTCGCCGGAGTACCGCTCGGGCTCTACACCCACATCCCGTTTTGCCGGAAGCGCTGTCACTTCTGCTATTTTCGCGTCTACACCGACAAGAACGCCGACGACATCAAGGGTTACATCGATGCCCTGCTCCAGGAGCTCGCGATGTATGCCACGCGTCCGGTGATCGGCGGCCGAAAGCCGCGCTTTATCTACTTCGGCGGCGGTACCCCCAGCTACCTGTCGCCCGATCAGCTCAAGCTCCTGGCCGACGGCATGAAGCGACTGCTGCCCTGGGACGAGGCCGACGAAATCACTTTCGAGGGCGAGCCCGGGACGCTGACCGATCACAAACTCCGCGCCATCCGCGACATCGGCGTGACCCGACTCAGCCTCGGCATCGAGCATTTCGATGATCACATCCTGGAGGTGAACGGACGGGCGCATCGCTCGAAGGAGGTCGAGCGCGCCTACTCTTTCGCGAGAGAGATCGGCTTTCCGCAGATCAACATCGACCTCATCGCCGGCATGGTCGAGGAGACCGAGGAGAAGTGGCGTGACACCGTGGCGAAGGCGGTGACGTTGCAGCCGGACTCGGTGACCATTTACCAGATGGAGGTGCCGTACAACACGGGCATCTACCGTCAGATGAAGGCCGAGGGTAAGCTGGTGGCACCGGTGGCTGACTGGGAGACCAAGCGTCGCTGGGTGGACTACGCCTTCGGGGAATTTGAAAAGGCCGGATACACGGTCACCAGCACCACCACCGTGGTCCGGGACCCGGCCAAGGTGAAGTTCGTGTACCGCGAGGGACTGTTCTCGGGCGCCGACATCCTGTCGATCGGAGTCGCGAGCTTTGGGCACCTCAACGGGGTTCACTACCAGAATCACCACGATTTCCAGCCCTATGTCGACGCGGTACACGCCGGCCAACTGCCCACGCACCGTGCTTACGTGGTTCCGGACGATGAGCGCTATCTGCGCGAATTCATGCTCCAGCTCAAACTGGGCAGCGTGAGCATTGCGGCCTTTACCAAGAAGTTCGGACGCGATCCGCGCGAAGAGTTCGCGGTCGCACTGGAGACGCTCCGAAATGACGGACATCTTGCCGTCGAGGGAGATCGCATCCGGTTGAACCGGCCGGCGCTGTTGCAGGTGGATCGACTGCTCCAGGTGTTCTTCAAACCCGAACACCGGACCGGACGCTATGCCTAGAACGGGACGCCACTCCGGGATCGTCCGACTTCTCCTCGCGGTCGCGACATGGTTCCTCTTTGGCTGCGGAAACACGGGGCTGGCGGATTTTCATGTCTCGCCGATCGGGTCCGACGCGAATCCCGGCACGCGGGGCCGCCCATTCGCCACGCCCGAGCGCGCGCGGGATGCGGTGCGGGACCTGCGACGAACTGGCGCGTTGGGCCACGGCCCGTTCACGATCTGGCTCCACGAGGGCGACTTC
>JANXMD010000128.1 GCA_025354845.1 Verrucomicrobiota bacterium
AGAACGAGATCAATTTACCCGCCAGCAGCCCCATGACAATACCTTTTTAGCGAAAACTTTCACACCCACCCCAATACCCCCTGTTTGCAGCCCTTTCCTCACCCTCTCTTCTTCTTTTCTACCACCATCCATCCCTCTCCACAGGAGGTGTTTTGAGGATTCCGTGGGAGTAATCTGGAGTTCAAGCGTTGAGACTCATCGAAGTGGATTGTTTTGGGACCGGAAACCGGAGGCTTTTGGCCCGGCTTCCCCTACTCCGGACGGAACACCAAGGTCTGAAAGTCGCGGACCCCGCGCCGTTGGATCAGGGCCACATAGCGGGCACGACTGCGGCCCAGGGTGGCCTCGATCTCCACCTCAAACGTCGTGCTCAAGGCGGTGAGGCGCGATTGTGCGCTCACCTGCCCAGGTGAAACCGGACCGAGCAGGCGACCGATGTCGGCGTCGTTCTTCGCCGGTTCGTCATCTTCAGTGCCATCCATTTGATCCGGTCCGGATCGCGCCTGCATGACGTGATGCGCCAGCGTGGAATCGCCTCGGAGTACCACTTCCAGCACTGCTTCCGGGGCTGTGTTGATGTTTACCCGCCCCGACGAGATCGCGCAGAACAGGTCTACCAATCCGACGGGTTCGGATCCTCCAGAACCCACGGCCTGCCCGAGCGGGGATCTGGCTCCAGTTCGACGCCCATTCGCACTGGGGCCTCCAAAGAACTGCGCCGGAGTGATTCCCTTGATTTTGAGCAGTTCGTAAATGTCATCGATCGGCCCGTTTTTCGCGCGGTAGGGCGGGTCCAGTGACAGGTAATACGCGCTCTCCGCGCCACCGCCGCTGGTGACAAACTCATCCGGGTCGATCCAGTCCCTGAGCGCGGCGGCCAGCACCTCACCGCTTTCACCCGGGGCGCCGGAGCGATTCAGTGCGGTCTCCAGTTGGATCGCATCCGCCTGGTTGATGTTGATCCGGCGTTCTTGATCGACGATACGAATCGAAACACGTCCCGGGCCGATTTCGACGTTGCTGAGGGAGAGCCCCTCCAAAGGATCATCGACCAGATCCATCGGCCCGTGGCCACCCGCCCAGCGCTGGTTGAGTCCAGAGAAGGACTGCTGCCCCGGAACGCGTTGTTCTTGAGCCATGAACCACTTGGCGTATTCCAGCCCAGAAAGCCCGAGCCAATTGAGCTCACCCGACGCATCCGTTTGAAACGCGAGGCGGCTCTCCACTTTCATCGCGTACGAAAACGTCCCCACGATGATCGCCATGGCCATGACCATGAGCAGGACGATGACCAGCGCGATGCCGCGTCGGGAAGTTCGCCGGCCTGGAGGGGTGGAGGGGCAGCAGTGCATCTGCGAACGCTAAGGGGTTCGGGTTCGCAGGGGGTCTCCGGGAATCCCAGGGAGTCCAGGTAAGGGCTGTCCCTGCAGTCCGGCGGCCACAGCGCTCGACGGAATCTTGATGACCCGAGTGATCCGCTGCAGCGGCTGCTTGGCAAACCGTCCTGCCTGTCCAATGCCGAGCGTCACGCGAACGACTTGAGGCAGGCGGTTGGTCGCCAGCCACTCGGGAACATATTCGCCTCGCTGCAGATCCCAAAATTCCAACTGAAAGGCGCTGACCTCACGCGCCAGCACCACCGGATGGGTCTCAAAGTCACCTTCTGAAGGGGCCAGAAGGGAGTTCTGACGAAGGACGAGCTCTCCGTCGTTCTCCACGGTGAAGGTGATCCGGCGCAGGCGTTCCCCGTTGAAATAGCCGCTACCGGGAAAGCCCTCGGAGACCATCGTCGCCATGCTGATGGCGGCGAACGAACCCGAAGTGTCGACCAAGAACGAATAGAGCGGCGCGTTCGCTTGAAACAACTCGGCACCCATCAGGGCCGATTCCAGCGACTGGATCGCAATTCGCGAGCGCTGCGCCTTCGCCGTGAGCCGGAGTGCCGCTTCGGTGCTCTGAGCGAGGATTCGCCAAGTGGAGTAGAGCGACAGCATCACCAGCGAAAACACGGCCATGGCGACCATCACCTCAATCAGAGTGAAGGCAATCGCCTGCCGCTCTCGGAGGCGAAGCAAACGTGGCGGCCAGCCTGAGGCGACTCGGGTCATCGGAGCTGGCGTTGGACCGATTCCGGTCGGTATAGCAGAACGCTCATCTTGGACTCCGTCGCCGACGGATCACTCGCCGACCACACGGCAAAATCCACGCGGAAGAGGCCGTTGGTTTGCACCTGAATGATCTCCCGCCGCCAGGCGTAGCCCGGGTGAACGTCGCCAAAGTCGCCGGCATCGAAGCCCTCCTCGAGCCGATTTGTCAGGGAAAGCTCGGCCGCCAGACTGCTAGCGTCCACGTGCACGCGGTCGAGCGCCCGCGCGGTGCGGATGCCGGTCGAACACATCAGCAGAATGCCCATGAGCGAGATGGCGAGGACGGCTCCGGCCACCACGACTTCAATGAGGGTGAAGGCCTCAACCTCGCGCCGACTCGAAGGCTCCGGTGGATGGAGTGGAACTCTCACGGTGCCGCCTCCAAGGTCACGATTCCGGTGACCAAATCGGACCGAAAGCGCAGCAACTCGCGGCGCTGCCACTGAATCTCGGCATCGAGGGCATCGCTGGTACCGTTGGGGAAGAATCGCACCGCAGCGGCCTCGGTGGCTCCGGCAACCGCATTGCGTTGATTGACGACAAACGTGCGGAAGGCCACGTCCTCGGGGAAGGCGGCGTGAAAAAACCCACTGGAACCCGAAGCCCCCGGCGGCAGCGCACCAAAGCCAGGGGCCGCGACCACTGAGATCACGGTGGTTGCGTCGGTGGCCGCGACGAGGACGTCCATCGGATTGCCGGTCAGAACCGCCCGCGCCCGCGCCTCGCGGCAGGCTTCCAGAAAATCGTTCGCCGCGCGGATCAGCGGCGGCTTTCGGGTCGCGCGGAAAGCCGGGATGGCCACCATCATCATCAAGGCGCCGATGGCCATCGCGACCATCAACTCAATCAGAGTGAACCCCGCCCCCCCTGAGCGGCACGCAGGTTGTGCTCTGATGGGGGACGGCCTCATCGCTGGATGCTCTGCGTGATCGCAAACATGGCGGACATCACGCTTAGGAGCAGGAAGCCAACGAGGATGGCGATGCCTACGATCATGAGCGGCTCGATGAGATTGGTCATGGCCCGCAGAGCCAGGTTGAGATCCCGTTCGTAGGTTTCCGCGACATTCTCCAACGATCCAGGAATGTCGCCGGTCTCCTCGCCGATTTTCAACAGATCGAGCATCAGTTGCGGAAACAACCCGCTCCGCGCCAGTGGCTGGGCCAGTGTTTTGCCGTCGGTGACGCCGTCCCGCGCCTTGGCCACTGCCTCCGCGAGAATGACGTTGGGAACAATCTGTTCTGTGATTCGCAGCGCCTGGAGCACCGGCACACCGTTTCTCAGGAGGGTTCCCAAAGTTCGGGCAAATTGTCCGAAGAGGTTTAGCTTAATGACCGGACCAAAGATCGGGAGACGAAGCGCGAGGCGATCCAAACTGCGTCGGCCCTCCTTGGACGCCCGGTAGCGGCGAAACAAGACCACCACCAAGCCGGCCAATATCGGAAAGAGCCACCACCAGGTGGTGATAAAGCGGCTCGACCGGATGAGCAACTGCGTGGTCGCAGGAAGCTCCAGTCCCTGGATGCTCTCAAACAGGGTCATGAACTTGGGCAGCATGACCGTCATGAAGAACACCACCAACGCGACACCGACCGCGCAAACCACCAGGGGGTAGATCATGGCCGACTTGAACTTCGCCTGCACTTCAGCGAAGCGTTCGAAATGGGCGGACTGGCGGCGCAGCACCTCTTCGAGGGCGCCGCTCTGCTCGCCGGCTCGAACCATGTTGATCACAATCGGCGGGAACACTTCCGACTGCTTGCCCATGGCATCGGAAAGGGAGCGCCCTTCGGTGACATCCTGCCGGAGCTGGCGGGCCACCTCGGACGGAATGCCGCGCGACGTGATTGAGGTCATGCTCTGCAGCGCCATGGTCAGCGGCATGCCGGCCTTGAGCAACTTGGCCAATTGCTGGGTGAAGGTGGCGAGCTCCTGAAGCTTGGGGCGCGGACGGCGACGCTGGAACAATCGCGCCAATCCTGAACCGCCGCCCGAAGGGGTTGAGCCGGGTGTCGGGACGCCGGTCCGGGTCTTTGCAGCGGGGGCCGGGGCACCTTTTGTCTGTTCCACCCGCACCGGGACGAGCCCCAGCCGCTGAAGTTGGGAGACCGCGGCGGCGCGGTCCGCCCCATCGATGACGTCTTCGACGAGCTCACCCGAGCGGCGTCGGGCTTTGTAAGAAAACTGGGGCATGACCGTTCGGGAGTGGATAACCGATCGGGGGTAAAAGTTCCATGGCGAGCCCGGATTCGCTGGAAATCCCTCACCTTGGACTTCCCTCCCGCCGCCCCACCCGCCATGATCGCCGACGTGAAACAGTTCGTCCTTGTCGCACTGCTCGCCGTTGCTGTCACCGGTTGCGCCCCAAAGTATATCAACCTCACCTCACGTCGCGTCCCGCGCGTGACGGAGAGCGTCTATCCTTTCGAAGTCCAGTGGGAAACCCCGCGCCGAAGTGGATCCAAGGCAGAGGTGAAGGCCTACGTGGTGATCGACACCCAGATGTTCCCGATGACCCGGATTCCCAACACCGAGGATCGATGGGAGGCCCAGGTACCTCTGCCGGCGGACAAGAGCTACGTCCCCTATCGTTTCAAGTTCGACTACGATTACCTGGGGAACACCGGCGCGGTGCACGCCAGCGATCGGTCGCCAGAGTACTACATCATCGTTCCCCGGAACTGAGGGTCTGGCTGAGACGCGCGCCGGACGCCGGACTCCCCGCCATGATCCGCGTCGTGTTCAATCCGACCGCTCGCGGAGACAAGGCGCGACAGGTTCGAGAACTGCTTTCGCAGCTTGCCTCCACCACCGGCGGCACCCCAGTCGCCCTGCATCCCACCACGGGACCCGGCACCGCTACGGACATCGCCCGGGAGGCTGTGGACGCCGGATGCTCGATCCTCGTTGCAGCCGGAGGTGACGGCACGGTCAACGAGGTGGTCAATGGGCTCGCCACCGCTCGCGACGGACTCGCCTCCACGGCCCTCGGCATCCTTCCCTTGGGAACGGTCAACGTCTTCGCCAAGGAGCTCGGTATCCCGGCCGAGCTTCGAGCCGCTTGGAACGTGCTCTCTGGGTCCGGCCGGCGCACGTTGGATCTTCCCTTTGTCCAACCCAGGAACCGGCCTGGGGAAGAAGCCCCACCGCGTCGCTATTTTGCGCAGATGGCGGGGGCGGGATTGGATTCCCTGGCGTTGAAAAAGGTCCGCTGGGAACTGAAGAAAAAAACCGGCCAGTTTGCCTACCTCTGGGCCTGCGTCGAGGCCCTGTGGGCACCGCGGCCGCAGATCCACTTGAAAACGGCAGGCCTGTCGCTCGTGGCTCCGTTGGTGGCGGTGGGCAACGGACGCTTTTATGGCGGCCGTTTTCCGGTGTTTCCCAAGGCGCAACTGGATGACGGACAACTCGACGTCACCGTACTGCGGCGCGCCACTCTGTTTTCGCTAAGTCGTGTGTTCATCGCCCTTCAGCGCGATCGCCTCATCACCGGAGCGGACGCTCTGTGTTTGCAAACGGATGCTCTAACCCTCGACGCCTCGGACGGAACCCCGTGGCATGTCGAGGGCGACCCCATGGGCCCGTTGCCCATTTCGATCGGACTCCTCCCCAAAGCACTGAAGGTGGTCGTGCCTTGACGGAGACGGGCGAAGCGCGGGATCAACCCGGCGGCCAATTCATGGGACGTCCGCCGAGAATGTGGCAGTGAAGGTGTGGAACCGATTCACCGCCGTCGCGGCCGTTGTTGATCACCAACCGGTATCCGGAATCCGCCAATCCGATGGATCGTGCCACTTCGGCCGCTTTCAGGAGCAGGTGCCCCAGCAGCGCTTGGTCAGCGAGTTCCGCCTCGGCGATGCGCGGGATTGGCTTCTTGGGGACCACCAGGATGTGGGTGGGCGCCTGAGGCTGAATGTCGCGGAAGGCGAAGACATGCTCGTCCTCGTACACCACGTCGGAAGGAATCTGCCGGGCGATGAGTTTCTCGAAGAGCGTCATGCCGAGTGGCATACTGCTGCCGCGCTGCTTTGCCCAGTCCGCAAATCGCCACCGCCACAGGAACGGTCCGCAGTCAACGGCGCGTCAGCGAATGACCATCGCTGTCTTGGCGGCGCCCGGCTCCTGACCGAACCACGCCTGCAGCGACTCCACGATCCACGCCTGCATGCGATCGCAGGCCGGACACCAGTGCTTGCGCCCCACCAACTGCTTCACGCAGCCGCGCAACCCGCGAAATTCCAGCGCGCGCGGTTGGTCCGCCAATTGTTCCTTCAACGTCTGACGCAACCTCGCAAAGAATTCGAGCTCCCCCATCTTTCCGGAACCCGCCGCCAGGGCCCGGAGATCGGAAACCCGCACCGAATCCGCCACGCGCACTTCGGTGACTTCCGCCATGATTCCAAGACCGTTCAACACCTTGGCCAGCGCCTCGGCGAATTCGTTGATGGTGATTGAGGTCCGACCCAGCTCCTCCTGGAAGTAATGCAGCACGCCGAGGGCGGCGTTGTTGAGGAGTTCGGGGTCCACATGACCGACAGCCCCGCCGACAAACTCCAACATCAGATCCTCCGCACTGAAGGGGATACTTCCACCACCAGGTTGCTGGATCATCAGGCAGTCCGCACGCAGTTGGATCATGCTTTCTCCGGGGTTGGGGGTTCTTCGATGCCGTCGGGTAACAGCGCCATTTGACGCTTGTCCGATGGCGGCAGTGTGGCGAGCCGGTGAATTTCTTCTACAAACTCACCCACTTCCTGAAATTCGCGATAAATGCTGGCGAATCGGACATAGGCGACCCCATCCAGCCGGCGCAATTCGCGCATCACGCGTTCGCCCACTTCCTTGGTGGGGACCTCGCGATCAAACTTGTCGGTGATTTCGTCCACAATGCGCTCCGCGGCATCGGCCAAGCCCGGCTCAGAAACCGGACGTTTCTGGCAGGCACGCTTGAGACTCGCGACCAGTTTTTCCTTCGAAAACAGCTCCCGGCGACCGTCGCGCTTCACCACAAAGAGCTCCTCGTGCTCGATCTCTTCGTAGGTGGTAAACCGATGCGCACAGGTCAGGCATTCACGACGACGACGGATGACCGAGCCCTCTTTGGAGGCGCGTGAATCGATGACTTTGTCGTCCTGACCGCCGCACTTCGGACACCGCATAATTTTCAGACACAACACAACCGGCTGCGTCTCCCCATCCCCTAGCCCACTATATCTGGTGGCGTCAAAAGGAATCCCGGAAAACTTGCTCCCAAGTCCGAACTGCCACCTGACAACCGTTTGGAAGCGGATAGACTCCGCTCGTCATGTCCGCCGTCCCGCTGCTGGAACTTCGCTCCGTTTCCAAAAGTTACCCCGGTCCCACCCCGGTACCCGTGCTGCGCGAGGCCCATCTGTCCATCGCTGGTGGAGAATCCGTGGCCATCGTGGGCCCCAGCGGCTCCGGGAAGAGCACCCTACTCAACCTTTTGGGCACCCTCGACACGCCAGATTCCGGATCCGTGTGGTTTGAAGGGCGTGACCTGACCGGGCTTTCCCCCAAGGAACTCGCTACGCTGCGCAATCGGCGAATCGGATTCATCTTTCAAAACCACCATCTGCTTCCTCAGTGCACCGTGTTGGAAAACGTCCTCATCCCGACCCTCGCGGCGCAGCGCAGCGCACCCGAGGAAGCGGTGGCGCGGGCGCGACAGTTGCTGGATCGCGTGGGTCTGGGACCCCGCATCGATCACACTCCAGGCCGACTCAGCGGCGGCGAACGGCAGCGAACGGCGGTGGTTCGCGCGCTCATCAACCAACCTGCGCTTCTCCTAGCGGATGAACCGACCGGCGCACTCGATCGCGCCAGCGCCGGGGAGATCACGCGACTGCTCACCGAATTGAATCTCAAAGATGGGCTGACCCTGATCGTGGTCACCCACAGCGCGGAACTCGCGGGTCTCATGGGACGCGCGGTGGAATTGCGCGACGGGCAACTGGTCCCACTCAACCGGGCATGAGCCTCCAGCTCCGCGATCCTCAAGGCCGATGACTCTCCGACACCTCGCCCGCCAGTCGTTCCGGTACTATTTTCGGAGCCACCTCGGCGTCCTGGCCGGCGCCGCCCTGGCGGCCACGGTTCTCGTGGGCGCCCTGGCGGTCGGGGATTCAGTTCGCGAAAGTCTGCGGCGGCATGCCCTGAAACGCTTGTACGGAGCCGTTGCTGCACTGGGTCAAGGCGATGCCTTTTTCACCCAAACGTTGGCGGAACGGATGGTTCCTGCTGGCCAGCCGTACCTCGTGGACGGAATGCCCCTCTGGTTCCGAATACCCGGCCAGGCCACACCCCTGCGGCAGGCATTGACGCTCGCGGCGACCCTGACCCGGCAAGACGGTTCGACCCGCGCCAACTCCATTCGGGTGATCGGGGTGGATCCATCCGACTACCTTAGCGGATTCACGGTACTTAATGGTCAACGACTACTCGACTTCTCAAACGATCGGGTGTGGCTGAATCAGGCCCTGGCAGACCATCTCCAGGCGAAGGTCGGCGATCCAGTGGTGCTTCGGTTTCACAAACCGAGCGCCTTGTCCCGGGATGCGGTGATTTCGCCGCGTGACGACCTCTCTGTCGCGCTGCGCATGACGGTCGGAGGCATCCTTCCCGTTGGCGGGGATTTCAGCCTCGACGCCAATCAATCGGAGCCCTTTAACGCCTTCGTTTCCCTTCCAAGACTCGCCGAGGCCTCCGGACTAACCGGGCGCGTCAATCTGCTGCTCTCCGATTCCGTACCGCTCGCCAATGTGGAGTCCGGGTCGTGGCGCACGCGTCTTCGGTCGTGGATCATCTCCAACCGCCGCTATGTCTCACTTTTCTACCCCTCGGTCGCTGCAAAAGACCGCACGCTGACGTCGCAGGAGCAATCCCGCTTCCTCGAGGAAAAGCTGGCACAATCCTGGACCCTTGAGGACGCCGAGCTGGCGGTGCGTCCGTTGGATCCCCCCATCAGCCAGACCGGTGGCGAAGCGATCCCCAAGGCAGTCGAGTTGTCGTCTCGGAGAATCTTTCTGGAGGAGCAAGTTGTTCGCGCCGCGATGAAACCCGCGGCCGAAAACGTCCTGCCAAAACCCACACCGATTCTGACCTACCTCGTGAATTCGATCGGGCGCGGTGACCGGTTGACTCCGTATTCGATGATCACCGCCGCTGGCGAGCCCTACACACCGGCCGATCTCCACGACGACGAGATCGTGGTGAGCGATTGGCTCGCCGCCGACTTGAACGTCAAGCCAGGGGATCCGGTGAGCGTTGCGTATTACCGAGTGGACGCCGGGACCCAGCTCGTTGAGCTCACCAACACGTTCAAGGTTCGATCAATCGTACCTCTCCGGGGACGGCATGCCGATCGCACGCTGATGCCGGAATTCCCAGGGCTGTCCAAAGCCGAGAGCACGCGCGATTGGGACGCCGGATTCGATCTCGTACACCCGATCCGCCCCCAGGACGAAGCGTACTGGAAGCAATGGCGCGGTACTCCCAAGGCGTTCATCACGCTGGCGGCAGGCCAGGCGATGTGGGGAAATCGCTTCGGAAACCTCACCGCCATTCGTTGGGAGACCGGAGGGCAAGGAATCCCATCCCTGCTCGGACGGCTCACCAATCATATCCGCGCCAATCTGAATCCTGCAGACGTCGGGCTGAGCTTCCGAGATGTCTATACCCCGGCGATCGCGGCCATCGATTCCGGCACCGGAAAGGAGTTCGGCGGACTCATGATCGGGTTTGGCTTCTTCCTCATCGTCTCGGCTCTCGTGCTCACCGCGATGCTGTTCAGCTTTTCACTCGAACAACGCGCCGTGGAGATCGGCACGCTGCTCGCCATCGGCTGGCCACCCAGTCGAGTGCGGCGCGTGCTCTTCGGAGAGGGATTGCGGATCGCCTGCGTGGGCTCGCTGATCGGCACCTTCGGCGGCATCGTCTACGCAAAAGGTGTCCTGTGGGGACTCTCAACCCTCTGGCGCGATGCAGTCGGGGGCGCCGGGCTCCAATTCTCTGTCACTCCGGAGACACTGGTTGGCGGTATGATCGGGAGTATTGCCGTAGCCAGCCTAACTTTAGCCCTTACCCTGCGTCGTCAAACCAACCGTCCCGCGCGCGAACTCCTCAACGAAGGCGCCAGCGAAACGGTGTGGCAGGATCCGGCGAAGCGCTCGCGCTGGCCGCGTTGGCTTGCCTGGGTTTGCGGTGTCGGTGGAATCGGCATGGCCGGAGCGTCCATCGCACTTCACGATTCCAATCCGGAAACCTATTTCAGCGCCGGCTCCCTGCTCTTGATCGGCGTGCTGCTCGGAGTTCGGGAATGGATGGCCCGCCCCGTGGCTTCGACACGGAATCAAATCTCCCTCGCTTCTCTCGCCATCCGGGGCATGACCCGGCGCAGCCGCCGTTCCCTGGGTACCGTGTCCCTGCTGGGCAGCGCGGCCTTCCTAATCGTCGCGGTCGCCACCAATCGACTCGACGCGCGACGCGATGCCACGCAGCGAAGTTCGGGTACGGGAG
This sequence comes from Verrucomicrobiota bacterium, assembly GCA_025354845.1. GTDB lineage: Bacteria > Verrucomicrobiota > Verrucomicrobiia > Limisphaerales > UBA9464 > CAIVQB01. The sequence goes on from JANXMD010000128.1 coordinate 10,686, forward strand.
GCTTCGCGCTGTGGGCCGAAAGTTCCCTCCCGGTGATCCAGGATCTCAACACCCGCAAGGGACAGGAATTCTACGGGCTCGATCCCAAGGCGATGAAGGACGTGTCCTTCGTGCCGCTGCGCGTGCGCGATGGCGATGACGCCAGTTGTCTGAATCTTAATCGCGCCCAACACCCTCGGCTGCTCGGGGTGAACCCGGAGCTGCTCGCCCAGCGTGGCGCGTTCACTTTCACCGACCTCGCCAAGGGCATTTCGGTCACCAACGGCTGGCTCGCGCTCGGAGCGGGATTCGCCACCAATCAGGCGGGCGTCGACATCGTCCCGGCCATCGGAGATGCCAATTCGCTGCAATGGGCGCTCCAAAAATCCCCAGGCGACACTCTCGATTATGTGGATCAGCGGGGACATCCGTTCCAGGTGCGCATCGTCGGCGCGGTAGCCAATTCGATCCTCCAGGGCAGCCTGATCATTTCCGAAGCCGACTTCGTGAAGCACTTCCCGAACGAGAGTGGGCATCGCGCCCTGTTGATCGACGCCCCGCCCGCCAAATCCGGCGAGGTTGCCTCTCAGTTGACCCGCGCGCTGCAGGATACGGGTCTCGAAGTGGTTTCTACTGCCGTCCGACTTGATCGCTTCAATGCGGTTCAGAATACCTATCTGAACACCTTCCAAGTGCTCGGAGGATTGGGTCTGTTGCTGGGCAGCGTCGGACTCGGCGTGGTGGTGTCGCGCAACGTGTTTGAACGCCGAGGCGAGCTCGCGGTGCTGCAGGCGATGGGATTCCAGGCACCGCAATTGCGACGATTCGTTCTGATCGAGCACGGTGCGTTGCTGCTGCTCGGACTCGGTTGTGGACTGGTGGCTGCGTTGCTCACGGTGCTGCCTGCGCTCTTGACCCCGGGCTCGGAATTCCCGTGGAGCTCCATCGGCATCACCCTGGCGTTGGTGGCGTTGAATGGCCTCGCTTGGACCTGGCTCGCCACCCGTCGGGCCCTACGCAAACCACTGCTCGATTCCCTGAGGGCTCTATGAAAGGCGCCCAAGGTTCTGGTGGTAGGGCGAACCTCCCGGTGAGCCGGGCGCGCGGACGCGGCTCACCCTGGTTCGAGGCGTACTACCTACCCTCTACGCACCCGGCTCGGCAGGAGCCTCGCCCTACCGCGGGGATCGCCGTTCCCATTTTCAATTTTTCATTCCTGATTTTTCATTTTCAATTGCCCCCTTCCAATGCGTTTCACCATTTGCAGCGAGATCTTTAAAGAATGGCCCCTTTCCAAGGCCTTCACCTACGCGCGCCAGGCCGGGTATGAGGCGATGGAAATCGCGCCCTTCACGCTGGCGCCGCTGGTGACCGACGTGGATGCCGCACGCAGGCGCGACATCCGTCAAATGGCCGCCGATGCCGGAATCGCCATCTCAGGCATCCACTGGGTTCTGGCGTACACGCAGGGCATGCACGTGAATCATCCCGACGCCACCCAACGCACCGCAGCGAGCGACTACCTCGCCGCCGCGGTCGAATTCTGCGCCGACTTGGGCGGAACCCACATGATCTTCGGCTCTCCTCAGCGTCGTGGAATTCAGCCCGGTGTATCGCCGGAGCAGGCGGCCGACTGGACGCTGGAGACGTTCCGAAATGCCACTCGCGTAGCCGAAGAACGCAACGTCATCATCTGCATGGAACCGTTGTCGCCGGCGGAAACGAATTTCCTCATCACGGCAGCGGATGCCATTGCGCTGGCGAAGCGGATGGAGTCGCCCGCTTTCAAAATCATGCTCGATGTGAAGGCGATGCTCTCCGAATCCACGCCGCTTCCCGACATCGTGCGTGCCTCGAAAGGCGAGTTCGCCTACTTCCACGCCAACGACAAGAACCTGAAGGGCCCGGGATTCGGCGAGGTGGACTTCAAGCCCATTGCTTCCGTGCTGAAGGAAGTCGGCTACACCGGCCACGTCTCGGTCGAGGTGTTCAACTTCGACGAGGGCCCGGAAGTGATCGCCATCAAGAGTCGGGAAACGTTGCGCGAGGCGTTTGGAGAATGAAAGGGGTGAAGGGAATGAACGGCGACCGGGATCGCGTTCGGAGTCCCGTCTTCAGACGGTTCGGCACGTGGCACGAAACCAAGGCGGCCTGAAGGCCGGACTTCGAACGGGCGGACCACAATTCTTTCCCCTCAACCTGCCTTCACTTTCCTCCAAAAGCTCCCCTTCCCCCAGTCGTCGAAGATCGCGTAGCTGACCGGAGTCACGAGCAGGGTCAAAAGCAGGCAGAGCATCTGGCCGCCGATGATAACCTTGGCCATCGACGCTCGGCCACCGGCGCCGGGGCCCTGTCCGAGGGCGATGGGGATCATCGACACCACCAAGAGCATCGTCGTCATGAGGATTGGCCGGAGACGGACCTGATTGGCTTTGAGGATGGCCTCTTCTCGCGGCATGCCGGCGGCGCGGAGTGTGTTGGTGTAGTCCACTTGAAGGATGCCGTTCTTCTTCACGATGCCTACCAGCATGAACAGGCCGAAGATGGCGAAGAAATTTAGCTGCTCGCCAAGAAAGAGCATCCAGGCCAGCGCAAACGGCAACGCCAGCGGCACGGCCAGCATGATGGCGATCGGATGCACGAAGTGCTCAAACTGAGCCGCAAGAATCATGTACATGAACAGCACCGCGGCGAGAAAGGCGTAGAGAAAGTTCTGCAGCGTCTCCTGAAGTTGCTTGGCGCGGC
>JANXMD010000129.1 GCA_025354845.1 Verrucomicrobiota bacterium
GACCACCACGGCCGCCTCGGGGTCACGCGGCATCCATTCAAACCGATCGTGCACGGGCACGTCGAGATACGGCAGCACCTGCAGATACCAGTCGACCGCGTGGGTGTGGAAGGACGGCCGGGGCACCCGGATGTCGTAGAGAGCGGTCGCTCCTTCGCGGGGGTCGTCCAAGCCGATCGTTTGCGCACCGTTGGCAAACCAGGCAACAAATCCGCTGCGGGCCAGACTCTGGAGATCAACCACCCAGTCGTAGCGTTCCGCACGCATCTCGCGCACGCAGGACACCACCGAACCCCAGCCAGCGGGAATCCCCCAGCGGGAACGATCAAACGGAATCAGACGCTGGATGTCGGGATCGGCATGCAGCAACGGCATGAGGCCGCGACCGATCCACCAGTGAATCTCCGCCTGCGGATAACGCAGCCGGATCAGTCGCGCCACCGGCAGGGCATGGACCACGTCCCCGAGGGAGCTCGGCTTGAGGATGAGGATTTTCACATCACGTCCCGGAAAATGGGACTTCCATCACGAACGGGCAGCCAGTGCGTCCCGGAGTCTTCCGAAGCGCACCGGATTGGCGTCACTTGCCGGACGCGAGACGGTCGGCAAGGCGCTCCGGCAGTCCGGCGGCGCGAATCTTTCGTTGCTGCGCCTCGATGTCGTAGTCCAGACGGCGCAGCTCGATGGTTTGCTGCGCGAGATCGTAAACCACGTAGGCCGCCTTCGGGTTGCCGTCGCGCGGCTGACCAACGCTCCCAACGTTCACAAAGTACTTCTTGCCCGCCTCCACGCGAAACTTGGAGTAGGTGCCACCCCGAACGCCGGTATCGCGGATGAAGGCGACCGGAACATGCGTGTGGCCGAAAAAGCAGACCTGGGTGTTCTGATAGGTGAAGCTGGCCGCAGCCTCGAGCTTCTCGAAGACGTAGCCCCAGCGATGCGGGGCATCCAGCGTGGCGTGGACGATCGAGAAGTTGGCCACTAGGCGAAAATACTTCAGCTCTCGCAACCACTTGCGGTCATCCCCACTCAGCTGATTACGGCTCCAGCTGACTGCTTCAGCCGCCGCGTCGTTAAAACCCTCGGGATCCTCGTCCGCGCCGATGTACTCGTCATGGTTGCCTTTGACGGTCGGTACGTTCATGCCCCGGACGATGTCCAGACAGGCCTTCGGATCGGCGCCATAGCCAACCACGTCGCCCAGGCATGCCACGTGGGTGCAGGCCTGCTTCTTGATGTCATCCAAGACAACCTGAAACGCATCCAGATTGGCGTGAATATCCGCTATGATCGCGTATTTCATCGAATTACCGCACTATTTCAAACCCCCGGAACTCCCCCAGGGGCTCCGACCAAAAATCGACTTCATCCCGGATCATCGAGCCGAGCCCGCAATCCCGAATTGCCTGACGAAATTCCGCCAGTTCCTGTTCCAGCCCCTCGGCAATCAGCTCCACCCGGCCGTCTGCCAAGTTTCGCACCAGGCCCGTGACTTCAAATCCGGTTGCCTGACGCTTCGTCTGGTACCGGAATCCCACCCCCTGAACCCTTCCGGAGTAGAAAACTTGAACTCGGCGATGCTTCATCTGGGACCAAAACGCACGAACCAACCGGGACATCGCTTCCCCGGGGGAAACAAGACTGCCCAGAACAGGCCGGCGACTTAGCCATATCCGTGCCGAAGTAGGCAACGGTTTTGTTCCTCCCACCTTAGGACGGCGGCGAGTCGTGAACCGATACAGGCTTTTCGGGAAAAAAGGCGACCACCGACACCCGTCGTTCCCGTGCAAGCGCTTCCACTTCCGGTCGATCGAGCAGCAGCGTGCGCCCGGCCTCCACCGCGAGGACGCGAATTCCATGATCCGCGCACGTTTGGACGGTGCGTGGACCGATGCAGGGGATGTCGAACCGCATGTCGTGGCCCAACTTGGCAATCTTCACCGCCACCGCTCCTCCCCCCTTCCCGGCCAGCTTCCCTCCGCGCTCCAGACAGACGTCGGTGCCTTCAAATCCCTCCACAGCCAGAGTGGTTCCCTCCTTCACCACCACGCACTGGCCAATGTCGAGACGTGCCACCTCTCTGGCGATCCGCACCCCATACTCCACCGCCGCTGACAGCTCGGGGGTTAGTGACGGACCGGCGCCGTACCCGGGCCCGGGAATCCACGGCTGGAGCCAGGGCGCCGCTTCGATGACCCGGACGCCGTCCTTGGCCAACTCCCCCGCAATGGCACCGAAAATGGTGTGGGCATTCTTCTCCTTCAGGCGAAGGAGCAGCGACACGGCTCGAAAATCCGGCCGGATATCGAACAAATTACCGGGAGCGATCTGCCCCAACATCACGCATTCCCCCACCCCACGCTGGGTGAAAGCCCCAATCATTTTGGACAATTGCCCCACTCTCAGCCAGACGATCTCATCCACCCGGGACGCCAGCGCGGGGTCGGTTTCCCCCTCGAATGCGACCGCCACCACCCGACGCCCGAGTCGACGCGCCTCGTCGGCAAACACCAGGGGCAGCGATCGGGACCCGGCAATAAGTCCGAGGGGCGCGGTGGAATCAGACATGACGGAAGGGCGTCGACATTGTGCGGGTGCAGCATCACGCCCGAATGCACAGGGGTCAAACCGTCCCGCAACGCCGGTTCTGCCATTTCGCGACCCTTGCGCCTCGGCAAAACTCGGGCAGCGTCGTTGCGTGTCTTGGTCCGCCCGCAACTCCTCCACCTTTCCAAGCGTTCTAGGCGCCTGGTTGATGATCGCGTCCTGGCTGGGATTCGGCGTGACCGCCCGGGCGATCACCTTCTACGGCAATGGCGACCCCGCCTACCACACCACCGCCCCCGTCGGCACGTTCGCCGGGAGTGGCTGGCAGTGGCAGGTGATCGGTGGGTCGTCCGCTACGGTCATTGGCCCGCACTACATCGCCACGGCACGTCATCTGGGGCTGCAGCCAGGCATTGAATTCGACTACAACGGACTCCGCTACCAGGTCATTCGGGTCACCTCGCCGGACACCGGCGATCTGGCCCTATTGGAAGTGGCCGGCGTGTTTCCCAATCCCGCACCCCTCTACACGCGCACCAATGAACTCCGAAAAACCCTGGTGCTGCACGGCCGAGGAACTCAGCGCGGTGACCCGGTGTACGGCCCCCCGCCCGATGGCACCGAACTCCGAGGCTGGAAATGGGGATTCAGCGACATCCAACTCCGGTGGGGCACCAACCGGGTTGAGGAACTCTACGAGGCGCAACCGTCGGACGGCATCACCGGCAGCTT
>JANXMD010000155.1 GCA_025354845.1 Verrucomicrobiota bacterium
ACAACATCAAGCAGACCTACAACACCGTTTGGGTGAATGATCTGCAGACCTCAATTTTCACCAGTGAAGGAAAGGGCGAGAACGGGAACAAGGTCCTCACGTTGACCGGTAGCTCGAACTGCCCGTCTACGGGTCAGATGAATGTTCCGATGAAAACGGTTTACCGCGTCACCAGCCCGGATAAGTACGTTTTTGAAATGTTCAACGATGGCGTCAAATCCATGGAGATCACGTACACCAGAAGTTGAGCAACATTTGCCATGTGGAAGCACAGCGGCCTGAAGGGTCGCTGTGCTTTTTCATTGGATGCGCCCTGAATCTGAGGGCCTGTCCGCTCTTTGGCGAACGCGCGGATGGCGTGCTCAATGTGGCGATCAGTCCGAAGGCCCAAAGAATCCAAGCCCCGTCGTTGGCAAAATCCGGTTGGTCTCGAACAACACCACCACGACACAGTTCGCGAGGGACGCTTAGGGATGAATGCATCCCATCTCCCTCCCGCTTCTGTTGGTCAGAAACTCCGTAGGCCGTCGACACGGTGGGGCATCCCTCCAGTTCTAACGCAGATATGAACACCACTCTAAACGCAACACCGGAAAAGGTGCCAAACAGACCTCCCGAGCCGACTTCAGATCCAAATCTGTTGTCGACGCTACCTTGGTACGCGCCCTCGAATCTCTGGCACCGCAAATCCACAATCATCGCCGCGTTTTCCCTCATCGCCATCGGATTGCATTGGGTGCTGCGCTTTGGCTTCAAGATGGACCCTTGGGCGCACCGACTCCCATTGTTCTTCACGCTCGCTCTTGGGGGCCTGCCGCAGCTCTATGATCTGCTACGGAAGCTCCTGAAGCGGGAGTTTGGCTCCGATCTACTCGGCGGTATATCGATCATCACCTCGGTCCTGCTTGGCGAATACCTCGCGGGTTCAATCATTGTCCTGATGCTCTCCGGCGGCGAAGCGCTTGAGAATTACGCGTTGCGCAGCGCGTCGTCGGTGTTGGCCGCGTTGGCCAAACGGATGCCTTCGATCGCTCACCGGAAGCGGGAATCGGAGGTCTTGGATGTGGCGTTGGCGGACGTTGCGTTGGGCGACACGTTGGTGATTTATCCGCATGACATCTGCCCGGTGGACGGAGTGGTGATCGAGGGTCACGGCACGATGGATGAATCCTACCTTACGGGCGAGCCGTTCCAGATCACCAAGACCTCAGGTTCAGGTGTGATCTCGGGTGCGATCAACGGCGAGTCGGTGCTGACCATTCGCGCCACTCAACTCGCCGCCGATTCCCGCTACTCCAAGATCATGGAAGTCATGCGCGAGTCCGAGGCGAAGCGACCCAGCTTGCGAAGGCTCGGAGATCGACTCGGCGCGATTTACACTCCGGTGGCCCTGGCCGTTGCCCTCCTCGCCTGGGCACTCAGCGGCGAGGCCCTCCGGTTTCTCGCCGTGCTGGTCATCGCCACGCCCTGTCCGCTGCTCCTTGCCATTCCCATCGCCATTATCGGGTCGATATCCCTGTGCGCGCGCCGGGCGATCATCGTGAAGAGTCCCGTCGTGCTCGAGCAGATCGCCGAGTGCCGGGTCGCGATCTTCGACAAGACCGGCACGCTCACCTACGGCGAACCGACGTTGACGGAACAAGTCGTCGCCCCCGGCTTCGAACAGAAGGAGGTGCTGACTCTCGTCGCAAGTTTAGAGCGCTACTCGAAGCATCCGCTGGCGCGGGCGATTCTTTCTGCGACAAAGGAGGCCGGGATTCAACTTCCGGAGGCCACCGAAGTGGGCGAGCAACCGGGCCGAGGGTTGTGTGGAACTGTTTCCGGCCACGTCGTGCAAATCACCAGCCGCAACAAATTGCTGGCGCTGAATGTTGGCGGTGCGGACCAAGTTCCACCGCTTGCCGGCGGTTTGGAGTGCATCGTGGTCATTGATCAACGCTATGCCGCAGCGCTTCGGTTTCGTGATGCTCCGCGCGCGGAGAGCCGCTCCTTCGTCAAGCATCTGGGTCCGAAGCATCAGTTCCAACGGGTGATGATCGTGTCCGGCGATCGCGAATCGGAGGTCCACTATCTCGCCGAACAGGTAGGGATCACCGAGATCCACGCTCAACAGAGTCCTGAACAGAAGCTCGCGCTCGTCCGCGCTGAAACTGAGAAAGCAAAGACGCTCTACGTCGGTGATGGCATCAATGACGCCCCGGCCATGATGGCGGCGACCGTCGGCATGGCCATCGGTCAGAACAGCGACGTGACCGCCGAAGCGGCGGGAGTTGTGATCATGGATAACTCACTCAGAAAAGTGGACGAGTTCATGCACATCAGCCGGAGGATGCGAATCATCGCGCTCCAGAGCGCCGTGGGAGGCATGGCGTTGAGCGTCATCGGTATGGCCTTCGCCGCCACCGGACATTTGACCCCGGTTGCAGGGGCAATCACGCAAGAAGTCATCGACGTTCTGGCGGTGCTGAACGCGTTGCGGGCCGCGTTTCCCCCCAAGGTAATCCATGATCTCTAGTGGCATTGGAAACGGGTGTCATCAATTACCAGTCAACGAGATCCTGCTGTCCCTCGACGTCCATCCGTCCTCCGGCCTTTCAACGGAGAATGCTCTCACTCGCCAGAGCCACTTCGGCCCCAACCGGGTCACCCCGCAACGGGGAACGCCGACGTGGGCTCGATTTCTCAAACAGTTCAATCAACCGCTTGTCTACATCCTTCTCGTCGCGGTCGGCGTGACCGCGTTCCTTCGCGAATGGGTGGATTCATCGGTCATCTCGGGCGTCGTGCTCATCAATGCCATCGTCGGGTTTCTCCAGGAAGCCAAGGCGGAGAAGGCCATCGAGGCACTTGCCAGAATGGTGATCACCGAGGCAACCGTACGCCGGAATGGGCACAAGCTCCGCATCCCGTCCGACCAACTTGTGCCAGGCGATGTGGTGCTGCTTTCAGCCGGCGACCGCGTGCCCGCCGACCTGCGACTGCTCGACGTCCGGAATCTTCACGCCGATGAATCTGCACTGACCGGTGAGTCCCTTCCCGTCGCCAAGGACGCCGCCATTCTTGCGTTGGACACGATTCTCGCGGAGCGGAGGAACCTCGCCTACACCGGCACACTAATCACCGCCGGACAAGCCGAGGGGGTCGTATGGGCCATAGGCGACCAGACTGAGATTGGACGGATTTCACATCTCATTTCCAGCACAGTCGAGTTGTCCACGCCGCTGGCCAAGAAGATCGCGCAGTTCAGCAGGCTGGTGCTCTGGATCATCGTCGGTCTGGCAGCGGCGACATTCGGGCTCGGGGTCGCGCGGGGCGAGAAGCCCGTCGAGATGTTCATGGCGGCGGTGGCGCTGGCGGTTGGCGCAATTCCTGAAGGATTGCCCGCCGCCGTGACCATCGTCCTCGCCATCGGTGTGTCTCGCATGGCGAAGCGGCAGGCCATCGTGCGGAAGCTCCCCGCCGTCGAAACGCTCGGAAGCACCACCGTGATTTGTTCCGACAAGACCGGCACACTCACTGAGAACCAAATGACCGTGCAGGAGATCTTCGTCGGGGGAAGACTCTATCAGGTGACCGGGGGAGGCTATGAACCCAAGGGCGATCTCTGCCTGGATGGCGGTGTGATTCAGGTGCCGGAACATCCCGCACTGGCCGAATGCCTGCTCGCCGGCGCGCTCTGCAATGAGGCGCAACTCGTGCGCGCCGACGGACGCCTCAAGGTCCAGGGCGACCCCACCGAAGCGGCACTGCTCGTCTCCGCCGAAAAGGGCGGAATCACTCGCAACGAAGCGCACCATCGGATGCCAGTCCTGGATACAATTCCCTTTGAATCCGAGCACATGTTCCGGGCCACATTGCGCGAGATCAAAAACGGACACGTCATCTACCAAGTCGGCGCGCTCGAACGTCTTCTCGACCAGTGCACCGAAGCCCTCGGCGAAGCCAATACGCCGGTCGCTCTGGACCGGGACGCCATCCTTCACGCCGCCGAGACGATGGCCACACGTGGGTTGCGCGTGCTGGCCCTTGTCCGCCGTCACTTAGACACGCACGAGACCAAACTCGACCCGACTCAACTCGCCACGGGTTTCACCTTCCTCGGACTGCAGGGCATGATGGATCCCCCTCGCCCTGCCGCCATCGCCTCCGTGAGTCAGTGCCAACGCGCCGGGATCGCGGTGAAGATGATCACCGGTGACTACCTCGTCACTGCCCGCGCCATCGCCGGTCAAATCGGACTGAAGGGCCGCGAGGCAAACGGTGAACTCGTTGCTCTCTCTGGGCGCGAATTGGAGGCGATTTCGGACAAGGATCTTCCTGAGGTTGCCGACCGCACCGCCGTCTTCGCCCGCGTCTCTCCCGAACAAAAGCTCCGACTGGTGAAGGCACTTCAGGCGCACGGCCATATCGTCGCGATGACCGGCGACGGCGTGAATGACGCCCCCGCGCTCAAGCAAGCCGACATAGGCGTGTCCATGGGAATCAGCGGCACCGACGTGGCCAGGGGCGCGGCGGCAATGATTCTCACCGATGACAACTTCGCCAGCATTGAGGCCGCCGTGGAGGAGGGGCGGGTTGTCTTCGATAACATCACCAAGTTCATTGTCTGGATCATTCCGACCAATCTCGGCGAGGCGCTGACCCTCTTGAGCGCCATCCTGCTGGGTCTGCCGCTGCCGCTCCTGCCGCTTCAACTTCTTTGGATCAATCTGACCGACACTCTGCTTGGACTTTCGCTCGCTTTTGAACCGAGGGAGCGCGATGTGATGAGCCGTCCGCCGCGCGCGCCGGAGCAGCCGTTGCTCACCATGCCTCTCATCAGACGAACCGGGCTCGTATCGTTCATCATGTTGGTGGGCGCGCTCGGCTTGTTTTTGTGGGAGTTGCACGTTGAGAAGGCCGGACTTCTGGTGGCGCGTACGGTTACCGTCAACGCCATTGTCCTGGTCCAGATGATCTATCTTTTCAACTGCCGCTCCCTCCGCAGCTCGATTTTCACCATCGGGTGGTTCACGAACCGCTGGGCCATCGCTGGCGCGCTGGCGATGCTGGGGGCGCAACTGCTTTTCACCTACCTGCCGGTGATGAACACACTCTTCCATACCGCCCCCATAGACTTCGTGTCCTGGCTGCGTATTGTGGGCGTGGCGGGGGTCGCCTTCGTCGCTGTGGAGATCGAAAAGTGGCTGCGTTTCGGCAGACAACCGACGGGGCCCCCATTTCCGAACGCAGGTCCTCAACCGGGCGATCCACTGCCGGAGTGATCTGGTGTCACGGGATCCGATTTGAGCGCTGCGAGAGACCCTACTCTGCGGGGAACGGTCTTCCCCCTTTCCCTCACCCCCCGCCTTGGCTGACTGTATCCGCGCATGTCACCGTGGAAATTCGGCCTCCTCTGGGCTCCGTTGCTGGCCATCGTTGTCGCCGCCGCGGAACCTGATCGCGCACCCGGGACCCGTTCGTATGACGACTGGGTTGCAGCCTGCCAGCGGCTGCCGTCAAACCGACAGCTCCGCGGCTCGCCGCCGCCGACGTCATTGCTGCCCCTGCCCCGCTTCGCCGAACTCGGCACCATGCTCTCCGCATTTGCCGCCCAATGCAGAACCGGGGCGCTGGGTCAGACCAACCTGTGGATCGGGACCTCGCCGACGGACCACGGATTCTTCAATATCGACACCGCCTATTTCCTGGCGCCCGACGCTCCCTCCTCGGCGCTGCTGCAGAATTTCCTCGCCGCTGCCCGCGGACCGCGGACCGCGCCAACGATCCCGTTCCAACCCTTCGCTGCGAAGGTAGAGGTGCCCGAGAACTCCGAGATCTACCTGCACGCGGACCTCCACGGCGACCTCCGCTCGCTGCTGGCCGACCTCGCATGGCTGAACAACAACGGCTACCTGCGCGGATTCGAGATCGTCAAACCCGGTTTCCACATGGTGTTCTTCGGCGACTATACGGACCGCGGCGGCTACGGCGTGGAAGTCCTCTATACGCTGCTCCGGCTCAAGCTCGCCAATCCGGAGCGAGTATCCCTGGCCCGGGGAAACCACGAGGAGATCTCGTTGGCTGCGCGCTACGGTTTCCTCAGCGAGGGTCGATTGAAGTACGGTGCCGATTTCGACGTGGTCAAGGTGCTGCGAATCTATGATTTCCTGCCGGTGGTGATTTGGCTCGGCTCGGGCGGGAATTATATCCAGTGCAATCACGGCGGCATGGAACCCGGTTTCGATCCCCGCCCGCTTCTTGGCGCCGCAGGACCGACCGCCTTCCAATTCATCGGCACGCTGACCCAGCGGCACTTTCTGGCGACCCATCCCGATTGGTTTGCCCCCAACGATTCCCAGGCCCGATCCGAATACAGCCGGGCCGCCCTCGATTTCCGGCCCGTCGATCCCATCAATCCGGTGACCCTGGGATTCATGTGGAACGATTTCACAGTCACGGCCGATGAACCGGGCTTTGCCGTCGATCCCGGCCGGGCGTTCGTCTACGGCCAATCGACCACCCGCTACCTGCTGGAACAGACGCGAAGCGGATCCAACTCCGTCCAGGCCGTATTCCGGGGGCACCAGCAGTCGTCAGCACCGAATCCCATGATGCGGCGGCTCCTGGCTGGGCGCGGGGTGTTTCGTCACTGGCAGAAGGGTGATTCCATCGCGCGGGATGGGGCGTCTATCCGTGAACTGGAAGGGTTTTTGGAAACCGCGCCAGAGCGCGCCATTCCGCCCGGATCCGTATGGACGCTCAACATCTCGCCCGACAGCGCCTACGGCGAAGCCAACGGATTCGACTACGACACCTTCGCGATCCTAAAGACCGCGAAGGACTTCGCCGACTGGCGCGTGAAAGTAATCAACGTCGACCCGCCTCGGTGACCGGGCATCTCCAAGCGGCCACGCAATTGCCGGTTCTCCACGCATAGCCGTTCGCTGGCGCTTCATGCGGACCGGATCTGCCGCTCGCTCACGCCGAAGAATTCCGCGAAGTGACGATTTGAGGCAAAGCATCCGCGTTCGTTGACCATCCGACCGTGCGTGGTTCGACAGGGAGCAGGAATCCCCCTGCTGCTGGAAAGTAACCCGGCGGCCTAGAGCCCGACCGGGGAGACATCCGTGTAGTCCCGGGCGAAACTCCTGTCTGGAGTTCGTCTGGAGAGACATCCTTTCCCGCATCCTCCGACTGCCCGCGACCCCACACCCAGAGATGAGCGCCCAGAATCTTCTACCTATGGGGGTCCGTATCGACACCACCGCTACCTATTGTGTCTCGATGGGCGCTCTCTCGAATTGTCAATGAACTCCTAATTGCACTCCATTTAGTAGTTTGTTAGTAACGAGCCATGCGAAAGCCACGGACTCCCCCAACCCTCAAAACGTTGATCGGCAGTCTCGAAAAGCCGGAGGGCTTGTTTGCGATTCTCCAAACGGTTCCCTCTCCGACCGCCGATGGGCGGTATCTTCATTGGGAGGATTTGAGGCACCGCAAGCCCCCTCAAGAACTGACACACGAGCATTGGTGGTTGGGCCTGAAGATGCGCCGACAGACCGGCTACCGGGCCGTGCCACTCAAGGACACAGAAGGAGGCACGTTTCAGTTTTCCGTACCGGATTTGGTGACCGATCTGCTTCACCAAATCGACCGGGGCGGCGGCACACTTGTCGAGATTCCGGAGCAGATCACAAATGCCGAACAGCGAAACCGCTACGTCGTTCGCTCGCTGATGGAGGAAGCCATCACATCGAGTCAACTTGAAGGCGCCGCCACGACCCGCGAGGTCGCCAAGAAGATGTTGGCCGAAGGACGAAAACCCCGGGATCACAGCGAGCGAATGATCGTCAACAACTACGTGACGATGCGTCACATCCTGGAGTTGAAGGACAGTGCGTTAACGCCGGAAATGGTCTTTCATGTCCATCGCGAAATCTCCGTAGGCGCCCTGGACATTCCTGACGGTGCGGGCCGCTTCAGACGCCCGGACGAGGAGATCAACATTTCGGATCTCGAGGGCAACGTGTTTCACCTGCCGCCGCCTGCCGCAGAACTACCTGCGCGTCTGGAGGCCATGTGTGACTTCGCCAACGGGAAGACACCGGACTTCTTTGTCCATCCGGTGATTCGCGGAATCATCCTCCACTTCTGGCTCGCCTACGATCATCCGTTCGTGGACGGGAATGGTCGAACCGCCCGAGCACTATTCTACTGGCAAATGCTGCACTCGGGCTACTGGCTGTTTGAGTTCCTTTCCATCTCCCAATTCCTGCGTAAAGCGCCGGTGCAATACGGGACAGCGTTCCTGCACACGGAGACGGATGGAAACGATCTGACCTACTTCATCATCCACCAGGCCGAAATCATCAGGCGTGCGTTGAGGGAACTTCACGAGTACGTGGCGCGAAAGTCCTCCGAGACGCGCACCTGTCTCGAGGCCCTCCAAAAGCACCCGGAACTAAACCATCGTCAGCAGGCACTCATTGCCCATGCTGTTCGCCATCCCGGATTCGCCTATGACATCGCCGGTCATGGGGCTCGCCACGGCGTGGTGTATCAAACCGCGAGGACGGATCTGTTGGCACTCGCAGAACTCTCCCTGCTAGAGCAACGAAAGATCGGCCGTGCATTCGTGTTCGTGGCACCCAGAGATCTGGAATCGCGCCTGAAAGCCGCGAAGCGCTGAGTCCACACCCCAAAGCCCGCCCCTCCGAATCCTCACCTCCCTTCCCCGTCCGCCAAACCCATCGACAATCCGAAGCAGCTAACCGAGCGGAACAGGCGCGTGATTCAATCAAGGAGTGTCAACAGTGAAGGCTGACCCCTTTTCGTTTCGAATCGAACTCGGCGCGAAATGCTGAAAAGTCGCCTGTTTCGCGGGGAAGTAAGCCGGAGTGTTCCGTCAGTCATTCTGCTGCACTTCTACTGAAATCCGCTGTAAGAGATTGATAATGAATGGAGCGGGTGAAGGGAATCGAACCCTCGTGATTATTACCAAAGCGGATTTAGGCGAAAATCCCATAGATCACTCCTGAAAACCGGGCGAAACGCCCAGAGTCGTCACCACTCTTTGCCACTCTCGACCTCAGTCAACCTTTGGAAGCCCTGCTAGTCGATTGCCGTTGGATCGGGAATCCCCGGTCTGTTGTGTCACAAACCAGTTCGAGAGTATCGTGGCGGGTGGAGCGAGCGCATCCAATCCCAGAATTTCGTCTCGACGTCGCGGATGCTCGGACCCCGCCTCACTTCTTCCCTGTGATTTCCAGGAAAGCCGCCGTCATCGCCCGGATCCCCGTTTTAATCGATGGCTCGGGCAGGGGCGCAAACAAGCTGGAATGGAGGGAAGGCAACGGTTTGCCCGAACGCTGGCTTTCCGTCACCGACTCAACGCTTACTGTGCCGAGCCAAAACATGCAAATCGGCACTTTCTCCTGCGTGCGGCCTAATTGCCCAAAATCCTCCGCGCCCATCACCGGATCTCGATGGAGCACCTTCGATTCGCCGAACACCGCCCGGAACACTTGCGTCACCCGCCGCGTCAACGCTGGATCGTTTACCATCACCGGGGAGAATTCATCCTCCAGAACCTGGACCACCGGCAGGCGGCTTTCCGGCAGGCCAGCCGCCAAGCCCAGCCCATGCGTTATACGCCGAATCGCGGCAATGGTTTGTAGACGCACCTCGTCGGAGTAAGAGCGAAGAGTCAGCTGCAATTTAACCTCATCGGGAATAACATTGTGCGCGGTCCCGCCGTGAATGGATCCGACCGTGACGACGGCCGGCGTCCCCGGCTTGAGTTCGCGACTGACGATGGTCTGCAGCGCCATCACGGTCTCCGCCGCCAAAACAATGGGGTCCTTGGTGTCATGTGGCCATGCGCCGTGACCGCCGACACCACGAATTGTGATGTCCACCGAGTCCACGTTGGCGTGGGCCGGACCTTCCGTCCACCCCACCGTTCCGGCCGGTTGGTCCGGTCTGCAATGCACAGCCAGGCAGTAATCGGGACGCGGAAATCGCTGATACAGGCCGTCCTTTAGCATGTCGGTGGCTCCGTCTCCGTCCTCCTCCGCAGGCTGGGCCATCATCACAAGGGTACCCCGCCATTGGGATTGCATTTGTTTGATCAGCCGCGCGGTTCCCACAAATACGGTCATGTGAACATCGTGCCCGCAGGCGTGCATCACTGGAACTTCCACGCCCACACCATTCTTAGTGGTTGCGGTGCTGGCGTAAGGCAGGCTGGTTTCCTCCTTGATCGGGAGCGCATCCAGCTCCGTCCGCAGCAGCACCGTTGGTCCCGGTCCGTTGCGCAAGACGCCCAC
>JANXMD010000198.1 GCA_025354845.1 Verrucomicrobiota bacterium
GCCGCGCAGGTCAGCTCGATGGCTTCCTGGGTCGCGTTGGCTCCGGTGCCTGCGAGGACCTTCACGCGACCCTTGGCGAAACGCACCGCGAGAGCGATGACGTGCAGGTGCTCGTCATGATTGAGCGTGGGCGACTCGCCGGTGGTCCCCACGGGCACGATGCCATCCACGCCGCCCTTGACCTGGGCCTTGACTAGTTTCTCCAGCGCGGCCTCGTCGAGGCTGCCGTTCTTGAAGGGCGTAACAATCGCGGTGTAGGTGCCGGTAAACATACAGAATTCCGTGTAACGAAACGGTGGAGACATTCCTTCAACCCGGGCCGCTTTGGGAAGGGATTTCCGCAGCCCTCCGCCCAGCATCACCCGCGGCAGAAGCGCTCGAAGGATCCGCCGAAGAGTTCGGAGGCGTCGCGGCGGATTTCGGCGTCGGTGACCATCCATCCGGACGACGCCAGCGCCGCGTAGCGTTCCGACAGCGCGCCGGCAACCACCGAGCGGGTGTGGCGCCACTTGTAAATTAATTGATCCAGCACGCGTGCATCGCTGTGTTGCGGCGTAAAGCTCATGCCCAGCAACTCCAGGCGCATGCGCGTGATCTCGCCCACCAATTGCGGTGTGTTGGTGAACCACCAACAGCCAAACGGATGCAGATTGCGGAACTTGCGCGCGAGCACCACCAGCTCATGCAGGTTCTCACGGCTCAGGACGGTCGCCAGAAAGCGATTCTCCGGGTTCCCGTCACACAGATCCCGAAGCGCGTTCAGATCGCTCCGACCGACGCCATCGCCGGCCATGCGCAGCAACGGATTCACCGCACGACGCACGCCCATCATCAGCGCGAACGGCTGCTTGAACTCGCGGCAATGCGGCAGCACCGCTTCGTCCAACAGCCAGTTAGTGTCCGTGTCCGCGGGATACCGAAACTCCGGCGGCAGGGACACCATGCAGTAGCGCGAGCCGATCTTTCGGGTCCAGTCGGCAAGAAACCGGCGAACCTCCAGGGCGTTCTTCTCGGTACGATCCGAGGTGAGGTCGTAGCCATTCCGTCGCAGAAACGGGACGGCGGTCTCCCAGGAAAGGATCAGCGGATCGATGCGCAGTGCTGCGAAGAAGCGGGAATCCCGCGGGATCGACTGCTCCCAGTACGGCCGTTCCTGGTCGTCAAACGGCGAATTAGTCATGCCGACCGCCGACACATTTGCCGCCTTGAACACCCGCTCGACGTGTTCCTCCGGAGGCAGCGCCGCAAACCAACCACGCAGCGATTTCAACTCGCCCTGACGGGGATCCAGACCCAAGGCATTCAGCACCGTGAGCACGCCCGTACAAGCTTCCGACACCGGCGAATGCTTCACGAACAGGGCGTCCCAGATGAGGTCCGCCTGCTCGGTCTTGGACGCCGCCCAGAAGCGGTCATAGGGAATCTCCATCTGACGGAACGACTCGCTAACGAGGTAGTGGTACACGAGCAAATCGTCGATGCCGCGCAACAACAGCGAGCGGAATCCGGGATCATAGAGATGCGTGTGGAGATCCAGCACCGGCGTCTCCGCCACGATGCCGTCCACCCGCTGACGCAGGGACACGATGGATGCCGATTCCCGATTGGACATGCAGGAACGCTACGAAGCCCACGCGCCCTCTTCAACTCTGCAACCGGAAGTCCAGCGTCTGTCATCGGGCTTCCTTTTCCATCCGTGAACTTTTCCCCCTTCCCGATTCCGGCCCATACGCTCCCGCGCTAGGATCGGAACCGCCTGATGTCCATCCCGGTTTCCAACTACCAGCTCGTCCAGCTCATGAACGGTTCGTGGAGCGTGCGCTCCCTCGCCGAGGGCGAAACCTTCCATCCCGTCGTCGGCCCGGTCGCCGAGGCGCAGTCGTTGTACGTGGAGCAGCTTGATCTCGTGCGTCGGGTCACCGAGTCGAACGGGAAGGAATTTGTCCTCTGGGACGTAGGTCTCGGGGCCGCCGCCAACACCCTGACCGTCCTACGGGCGTTGCAGGCGCTTCCCGGGCACAAAGTTCGCATCCTCAGCTTCGACCACACCGCCACGCCGCTCGAGTTCGCCCTGGGGAACGCCGAACGCCTGGGCTATTTCGGGGGCTATGAGTCCCCGGTTCGCCAACTGCTCGATCACGGCCAAGTTCAGTTCCCGCACGGCAGCGGTTCGGTCGATTGGGAGTTTCTGGGGGGCGACTTCCCAACACGACTAGCCTCGCCCGAGGCCGTCACCCTGCCCTGCCCTGACGCCATTCTTTTCGACGCGTATTCGCCGGCGCGAAACCCGGTCATGTGGACACTGCCGCTGTTCCGCGATCTTCGGGCGCGAATCGACCCCACGCGGCCCTGCGCGATGTCCACCTACTCCCGGGCCACGCTCCTGCGCGTGACGCTCCTGCTCGCGGGATGGTGGGTGGGCGCGGGTTCGGCTACCGGCGAAAAAGAGGAAACCACCCTGGCCGCCAGCTCGCTCGACCTGGTGGGGCGTCCCCTCGACGCCACCTGGCTCGGACGCGCCCTTCGGTCCAAAAGCGCAGAGCCAATGGTCGAACCCGAGTATCGCCAACTGCCGCTTTCCGACGCGAGCCGCACCCTGCTCCTGCAGCATCCGCAGTTCCGCTGAGCCACTCCGGTTTAAACGCAAAAAACGCCGGCCCCCGCGAGGGAACCGGCGTTTGAAGCTTTGAAGATGGAAGCGTGGGTTCGCGTCGTGCGACGACCGGATCAGTACTTCATGTCCGCCACCGTTCGGCCGGCCGGAATGAACGGAAGCACGTGCTCGGCGTAGGGGGTCATGACGTTCAGGACGTATGCCGTCTTCGCGTCGAGCATGCGTTGGAGCGCGGCGCGGAGGTCCTTCTTGAACATCACCTGCTCGGCCGGGACATTGAAGCTATTGCACACGCGAACGTAGTCCGGATAGACCTGCGCGCGATTCTCCGGGTCCCCGAGATAGGTGTGACCCCGGTTGCCGGCGTAGAAGCTGTCCTCCCACTGCACCACCATGCCGAGATGCTGGTTGTTGAGGATGATCGCCTTCGCCGCGATCTTCTCGACGTGCGCGGTGGCGAGCTCCTGGATGTTCATGAGGAACGAGCCGTCGCCATCGATGTCCACGACCTGCTTGTCCGGACGGGCCACTTTGGCGCCCAGCGCGGCGGGAAAGCCGTAGCCCATAGAGCCGAGACCGCCCGAGGTGATGAAGGTGCGGGGTTCGCTGTATTTGTACCACTGACCCGACCACATCTGGTGCTGGCCGACTCCCGTGGTAATGATCGCTTCACCGCCAGTGAGCTCGTAGAGCATCTCGATGACCATCTGCGGCAGGATGACCTGATCTTCCTGCCCCTTCATGTGGTCCTTCATGTGATCGCTGTTGGCGATCTCCGGAGTGACTTCGTAGTGGAACGAGGCCTTCTTCTTCCACTCGGCGATCTGGGTATGCCAGGCCGGGAACCTCTTTTTGATGCCGCCCTGACGCGTGATGAGGGCGTTCAGCCGCGCGAGCGCGTCCGCGATGTCGCCCTGCACTGCGAGGTGGGCGCGCTTGTTCTTGTTGTGCTCTGAAGCGTCGATGTCGATATGGACGATCGTCGCCCCCTTGGCGAACTCGCTGAAGGCACCAGTGACCCGGTCGTCGAAACGCACACCGAACGCGAGCAGCAGGTCGGCGCCGTCATGGATCTTCACCAGCGGCTCCGAAGGGTTGTTGCGCATTTTGAGCTCGCCGCTCACTGCCCAGTTGGCCACCGCGGAGCCGTGCATCCCCAGCCAGCGCATGGAGAGCGGATGCGTCTCCGGGAAACCGCCGATGCCCATGAGCGTCGTGGTCACCGGGATCTGTGCCGCCTCGGCAAACTTCTTCAGTTCCGCCGCCGCACCCGAGGTGATGATGCCGCCGCCGCAGTAAAGCACCGGACGCTCCGCCTTTTCGATGAGGCCGATAATTTCGTTCAGTTCCAGGTCGCCCGCCCTCACGTCCGGGTTGTACCCGCGCAGGCCCTTCTTGATCTCGTCGAGAGTCGGCCAGACCGGCTGCGAGGTGGCCTGCTGGAGATTCTTGGGAAAGTCGATCACCACCGGACCCGGCCGGCCGGACTCCGCGATGTAGAACGCCTCCGCGACGACGCGGGGGATGTCCTTGATGTCGGTGATGAGATAGCTGTGCTTCACGATGGGCATCGTGACGCCAACCATGTCGGTCTCCTGGAAGGCGCCGCGGCCGATCATGCTCTGCGTGACCTGGCCGGTGATGGCGACCAGCGGGCAGGAGTCCATGTAGGCGTCGGCGATGGCCGTCACCAGGTTGGTCGCACCCGGGCCGCTGGTGCCCATGCAGACGCCGGCCTTGCCGGTGGCGCGGGCATAGCCCTCGGCGGCGAAGCTGCCGCCCTGCTCGTGACGCGGGAGAATGGTGCGGATCTTGGAGCGGGTGAGCGACTGATGGATTTCCATCGAGGCGCCGCCGGGGTAGGCGAAGATGACCTCAACGCCAGCGCGCTCGAGGGCTTCAACAAAGATGTCGCGGCCGTACATCAGCGGTCCCACTTCCTTGCCGGCGGGGGCCGAGGCGGAAGCGGTCAGATTGGATTGGGATTTCGCGGTACTCATGGTGCGTTGCTGTGACTAGTTGGAGGCCGGTACGGCGTCGGTCTTTTGGCGACAAAAAACCCACGGCCGTTGCCAGCCGTGGGTTCTTGTGAAAGCGCTGTTATGCACGACAAGTCCCCGCGGCGGCGTCGCCGCCCGCTACAAGGACTACTACGAGATTCGTGCACGGATGCATTGGGCGAAAGTAAACGAAGATCCCGCCGTCCGGGTCAAGCCTGCATTCAGGCCTCGAGAATGACCGTCGACACCGGTGGCGGGGTGGTTCGCCACTGCGCCATGGGATGGGAATTCCCGCACTCCGGGCACCCGGTGGTGGCCTGGGCCATGCCGCAGGCCGGGCAACCGCCGAAGGATTCAAAGGTGTCAAAGGTCCCGCCACAGGCCCCGCAACGCCAAAACGGACCGACCGGCGGCGCCTTGGTGCAACTCGGGCACTGGTACCCGGCCCGCCGTGGCCACTTCTCGACGCGCGACAAGATTTTCGCCTCCTGCCAGCCACGCCAGCAGTTCATGGCCACGAAGGCGGACATCACGCCGTACCAGATCGATCCCACATAGAGCGCGAGCAACCCGAGTCCAGCCACCCCAACGAACCCGACCAGGCTCGCAACCTTGAGGCTGGTCGCCCGCCCCAGCGGAAACCACAGCAAAGACCGAAGGATCTGGCCGCCGTCGAGCGGATAGACCGGGAGCAGATTGAAAACCAGCAATCCACCATTCATGTAAACCATCGCCGCAAGAAACGCCTGTCCATTGGGATTGGAGTTTCCCCAACCAGCCGCCTCCGTTGCACTGGCCAGCATCCAGAAGAGAGGCAGAAGTACGGCATTCACCAGCGGCCCTGCGGCGATGCTCCACAATTGTGCCCCCGGCCGGGGCGGCGCCGAGATATAGGCGACTCCTCCCAACGGCCAGAGGACAATCTGTTCGGATTGACCTCCCACCGAGCGTGCCGCCAGCGCATGGCCGAACTCGTGCAACAGAACCGTGGCGAACAAGGCCACATACTCCGCGATGTTCCACGCAACCGAGCTGTATTCCCGCGATCGCTGTGAAATCTCAATCCAGGCCACAAGGAACCAGGACCAGTGCAAATACACCTGGATGCCGGCAAAACGGAACAGCTTGAAGGAGCCCTGTCGGGTCGGAGTCACTGGAACATCCTCGGGCCAAACCGACCAAGGAGCAAGCCCGGTACAATCCTGCCGTCCAGAACCGCAGGCCGCACTCGCTGGAATCAGCGAAACAAAATTGGCGCCGTCCGGTAGAAACGGAACAAGGCCACACCGTCCGACAGATCCTCCACTGCGACTCCATGCAATGCGGCCTGGTTGGTCGCCACCGGAAACCACTGCAGCAAATCGGGACTCGCCTCCGTCCGGTACATCGTTCCCGGAAATCCGTGAAGCAGCCAGGTCAGACGCGAACCGGCACTCCGCACCGGAAGGATGCGAGGAAGGGAAGACACCGGGAGGAGGAAGTTCTGCATCACGTAATTCGCCAAGGCCTCCCCGGAACCCTTCGCGTCGCGGTTCGCAGAATAGAAATGGATCCCACCATAGATCCGGCTGATGCCACATTCATCGGCGGCCGACGAGAGGCTGGCGAACGAGCGTTCGACATTGGGAAGGGCGTCGCACCCAACGGTGAACGCCACCGAATCTGACCCAAAAAACTGGGCAAGAATCACCGACGCCGCCTTGCTGAAGGTGCTGTGGCCTGAGGTGTATTCCGGAAACGGGGGCGCCGGCAGCAGCGAATTCCACGCCGGATCCGATACGGTGTCCGGATTGTCATCGGTATCCGCCGCGCGGATCGCCGTCACCGGCCTCCAAAAATCGAAGGTGTATTTGGCGTCCCAACAGAGAATTCCTGCATCCGCCATCGTGATATTGAGCAGCGCGAACAACCGCGCCGACTCCACTAGCGGAAGCCCCTGCCGCTCAGCTAGAATTTCCGCAATCCAGTTCCAATGCCCCGGGGGCGTTACGGTATAGCTGAAGTCCGACCAAAAACGGGCGATCTGCGTCTGGTCGGCCGTTCGAACCGTACTGTTGGTCGCTCCGTACTGCTTGACCTGATTGAAGTCCGCGGCGTACCGGGCACTGGTCAACGCCGGCGGTCCAGGCGGACGGAACTGCTCCCCTTGAAGCATGGCAAATGGCACGACAAACGGACATTGAGGGGAATCCGGGGGGCGAAAGAAGGGAGGCGTCCGACGCCAATGTCCGGGACTGGGATTGGGAACATACGGCACCGTGGTGGTCGCCCCGTCGTTGCTTCTCCACTGTAAAACCTTCTCAGCCACTTGATTTCCAATCCGGACCCCGGCGTTCCGTGAAGCGCCTTCCGGGTATCCACTGAGAAATGCCTCCAAAATGGCATCATAGCGTGCTCCTTCCGTCGGATATAAGTATTGGAGCACGTCATGGGCAGCGGAGGCAGCGGCGACCTCGGCAGCGGTCCCCGAAGGCGCTGCAATATCCACGAGATACGGCAGATAGGTTCTATCCACCGAATGGACCGCGTCGTACATGGCCACGTGAAGGATAGCCAAGCTCCGGGCAGCCATGGTGGGGGAAACGTCCTCGGTGCGAATGGCCGCCAGCAGCTCGGCATTCCACAGCGTGACGATGTCCCCTCGTCCCATGCAGGCCGCCGCGAACGCCAGGGTCATCCACGCCGATCGAATCCATTCCGCGACACGAAATCTTCTCATGGAATCTGATCAAACTCTTTCGAGGCGCGGATAGGTTGTCACTTTAATTGTGGCCACGCCGGTACTCCTCACCGAATCGGCAGGCACCAACCCAAGGTCCCACCAGGCTTCAAAACCCGGATCATATAGACATGTGAATAACATTTCCCGCTGACCACTTGACTTCCCCGGTTCGCGCAAAGGACTCTTCGATAGAGTCACTCCCTTCAAGTGAATCGTTTCTCCCCAATTAAACGATTTATCCGCCTGCTCAGCGGACTCCTTCTTGCTTCCACCCTTTCGGTTTCATCGCAGGCCGCCGATCTCCAGATGGGCGACGTGGATGGCGACGGGGCCGTGACCATTCTGGACGTCGTTCGAATTGTGGCCCTGGCCCGAACCGGAGCCCTGGGGGCCACTCCCCAGACCATCGCGCTGGCCGACGTCAACCTGGACGGATTCGTGAATGATACGGACGCGAGCTTGGTCGCCGCGGCCGTTGCTGGACAGGCAACCCTTCCGCCGCTGCCCCTCGCAACCGTACGCAACACCTCGCCCGAATTTGGCGCCGACGGCGTCTCGGTCACTCGGGAAACCGTTTTCTACCTGACGCTGCCCCTTGCGGATTCGGCGGTGGTCAACGTCGCGAAAGTACACGCCACCTTCGGCGTTAGGCAGATCCTCTCACGCGTCGAGTTGGCGACCGATCACCGAACGGTGACTTTGTTCTACATGGAGCCGCTTCCGGGAAGCGCCACGATCCACGTCACCTTTGACGGCACCGGATTGACTGATTTTCTCGGCCGGCCCGTGGACTTGGATGGAGATGGAAAACCGGGCGGCACCGCCGTGGTGGATTTCGAAACCCTTAGCCTGACGTCGGTGGACAACACAGTGGCCTCGGGGCGCGTCTTCGCTTCTGAAATCAAGAGGGTACCAAATTCAACGACCAATGAGGTCATCAATACGCCGCTGGCCGGGGTCACCATCACGGTCGATGGCATGGAAGAATCCCTTCGCACGGTGACGGATTCGGCGGGCAACTTTCGACTGAATCCGGCACCTGCGGGGGCGTTCTTCGTGCACATCGACGGACGGACGGTCACGAACGTTGCCGCCGGCGTCCGCTACCCCGATTTGGCCTACTACCCGTTCGTTGGAAAACGCTGGGTAACCCTCGCCGGTCAGGAGGTTAATATTGGCGACATTTATCTGCCAAAGGTGATCGCCGGGACGCTTCAGACGATCACCGCCGGGGCTCCGACTCAGGTCACCTTTCCCTCGGCAGTCTTGGCTCAAAACCCAGAGTTGGCGGGCGTGGCTTTGCAGGTGCCGGCGGACTCACTGTTCAGCGAAAATGGCGTCCGCGGTGGGAAAGTCGGGATCGCCCCGGTTGCACCCGACCGTCTCCCGGGCCCGCTTCCGACCGGGGTGAATCCGAGCTTGGTCATCACGGTACAAACCGACGGTCCATCCAATTTCGACAAGCCGGTTCGGGCATGCTTCCCCAATCTTCCCGATCCCACGACCGGTCAGAAACTGGCGCCCGGCACCAAGAGCGCACTGTGGAGCTTCAACCACGACACCGGACGCTTTGAGGTCGTCGGGCCGATGACGGTGTCCGACGATGGTTCCACCGTCTGCACCGATCCCGGCGTCGGCATCCTGGCCCCCGGATGGCATTTCTCGAGCCCGGGAACGGTTGCCCGGGGTGGTGGAACCGGATGCGACGAATCCGGGCCGACCGCCCAGCAGGAACCGGGCACCCAAAGCCGTCCCCCTGCGGCCCCTAACAAAGGACCCTGCCCCCCGGGACAAAACCGCGCCGGAAGTGCCGGGGACCCGGTTCAATTGTTCTCAGGCGAGATGATTGAGGAGTCGACGGATCTCCAGATTCCCGGCCGGGGAATCGATTTTCTCTGGCAGCGCACCTATCGCTCCAAAACCGGGCCGAACACCGAGCAGGGAAACGGGTGGGACCATCCCTACAATATCCGCCTCATCGGGGCGGGCGGAGATCTCGTCCTGCTCGACGGAAATGGCCGAGGTGACCGATACAAACTGGGTCCGGGTGGGACCTGGACCCGGGCCGAATTCTTCCGGGTCATCGTGCGCCAAACCGATGGAAGCCTGAACCTCATTTTCGAGGATCAAGGGAAATGGGGATTCTATTCCCTCGATGGATCGGCGCGGGCCGGTCGGATTGCCTTCAGCCAGGACCGAAACGGAAACCGGATGAACTTCGCCTATGATGACCGTGGGCGACTTTCGGTGATCACCGACACTCTCGGCCGAAATATCACCCTAGGCTACAACAGCGACGGTTTCATAGAATCCGTCACCGACTTTGCAGCGAGAACGGTGCGGTACGCTTACTATCATAGCGGAGATTCCGGGGGCGGCGCGGGAGACTTGAAGTCCGTGACCACCGCCTCCGTCAAAAACACCCCGAACGGTAACGATTTTCCGAATGGGAAGACGGTCAGTTACACCTATTCCACCGGGTATGCCGACGAGCGGCTCAACCACAATCTCCTCACTGTCACCGACGGTCGCCGGAATGATCCCTCAGATCCCACCTACGGCAGCGGTCCCTACCTGGTAAACGTTTATTCCACCGTCACCGACCCGACGGATCCCAATTTCGATCGGGTCATTCGACAAGTGTGGGGGGGCGGAGTGATCGACTTTGTCTACGACCGCCTACTGCCTGCAGAACCCAACGGGTACGCCGTTACCCGGACAATCGTTAACGATCGAGTCGGAAACGTCTCGGAGAGTTTCTTCGACGCCCGCAATCGACTCGTTCGCACCCGGCAATACACTGGAAGGGCCATCCCAGACCAACCCACCACAGTCCTCGACAACCGCCCCAAGGATCCGCTGCGGACGACGGATCCCGCTTTCTTTGAAACGATCTACGAATGGACGGAGGATTCCCTAGAGCGACGAATCATCCGTCCCAACGGCAACGTGACCGAGTTTGTCTACGAGGCGGACCTGAACCCGAATGCCCCTTCCCGAACTCGCGGGAATCGCAG
Organism: Verrucomicrobiota bacterium; assembly: GCA_025354845.1. Classification (GTDB taxonomy): domain Bacteria; phylum Verrucomicrobiota; class Verrucomicrobiia; order Limisphaerales; family UBA9464; genus CAIVQB01. Next base: position 10,354 of record JANXMD010000198.1, read on the forward strand.
AATCGTCCGCCACCTGCCTGGAACCCATGTTCCCGCGGGCGATCAGGACGTGATCGAGGAACGCTACGAATACGACGCGGATTTCGCGGCCTGTTGCGGGTCCAATTTCGTCCTGCGCGAGACGGATGGTCGCGGAAACGTGACCCGGCACGAGTACGACGACCGCGGAAATCGCGTCCGGACCCGCGCCCCGGTGGACGGAGTCGTCGATGAATGGGAGTATAACGCTTTCGGTCAATTGGTTGCGCATACTCTCCCGGACAACGGATCCGAAAGCCGTAGGCGGGACGAATGGCACTACTTTGAATCCGGGCCACTGAAAGGGTTCCTCAGCGAGCAAGTCGTCGATGCGAACCACCTCCACCTTACCCGCAGCTTTGGGCGTGACTCGGTTGGAAATACAATCCGGATCACCGACCCCAATGGAAACATTGTTCAACACACCGTAAACGAACTCAATCAGGTCGTTCGAATCATTAGCCCGGAAACTCTTCCTGGATCGGGGGTTCGGTATGCAACCGATCTGTTCTACGACGCGAATAACAACCTGACGTCGATGGTGGTGCCAAATCAGGATGAACGCGGGGTTACACTTGGCAAAGCGACATTGGCAACACGCTACGAATTTGATGATCTGAACTATCCGATTCGGACACTTCGCGAGATTAACGAAACTGAAGTCGCGGTCACCGAATACAGCTACGACGGGAACCGCAATCGAATTCTCGAACGGCGACCGGAAGCCGTCGCCGGACGGCAACCGCATGACGTGGACCAAGTCGTGTTTGATGAAAGGGATCTACCGTTCAAGATTATCCGGGGCCCCGAGGATCCCGCCCAGTCCACCCGACAAAACGACTACGATGCAAATGGAAATCTAATCCGACAGTCGGACGGGATCGAATCTATAGCCGAAACCAAGTCCTTTGAGTATGACGGGTTT
>JANXMD010000257.1 GCA_025354845.1 Verrucomicrobiota bacterium
CAGGAGCCTCGCGCTACCATCTTGGTGCGACCGCAGGGCGCGATCGGTAGGGCGAATCTCCTGATGAGCCGGGTAGGCGGACGGGCTCCACCTCGCCCCGCGGCGTTCTACCCGCCGTCTACGCACCCGCTCGGCGGGAGCCTCGCGCTACCATCTTGGTGCGACCGCAGGGCGCGAACGGTAGGGCGAATCTCCTGATGAGCCGGGTAGGCGGACGGGCTTCACCTCGCCCCTCGGCGTCCCACCCGCCTTCTACGCACCCGCTCGGCAGAGCCTCGCGCTACCGGGATGCTGGCGCGGTCCACGGTCGTCCGTGCACATCGGTGAAATCCGTGTCAAACGCCTCGGCGCCTTACTTCGGCATCGCCCACAGGTTTCGGAAGAACACCGGATTGCCGTGTCCCTGGAGGAAGAACGGGCCGCCCGAGGCATCCTCCTTCCGTCCATTCCCCGGGGTGTTCTTCGTAAGTTCTAAGTTGGAATGGATGGGCACACCGTTGTGTACCACCGTGATCCGCGCGTTCTTCGTCTTGGCTCCCGCGGTGTCATACTGGGCGGCGGTGAAGTCGATGTCGTACGTCTGCCACACCAGGGGCGGGAAGCACATGTTCACCGCGGGCTTGGCCTGGGTGTAGATGCCGCCGCATTCGTTGTTCTCGCCTTTCAACCCGAAGGAGTCGAGCACCTGGACTTCATAGCGATCCTGCACGTAAACGCCGCTGTTGGCGCGGTCCTGACCGCGGCCCAAGGGCTTGAAGGGCAGGAGGAATTCCACGTGGGCGGTGAAGTTGGTGAAGACTTGCTTGCTCCGGGTTCCGGCGGCGAGCAGGCCGCGAGGATCCAGGTGTCCGTCCTCCCACCCAGCGGCACTGGTGCCGTCGAAGAGCACCACCGCACCCTGCGGCGGTTTGGCTCCCATCGTTGGGCTCGTCCGACTTACCTTTTCCATGGTGAACGGTCCGCCATTCGACGTGGTGATCGTGAGCTTGCCGTCGGCCAACTCCACGCGGCGTCCGTTCTCGCCGCTGAACACCACTTTGTCGCCTTCACGTTTTCCAGGGGTTTCTGTCTTGGTCTCCTGATTCCATCCCGCGCCGGGAAGGCCGCCGGGATAGGTCACCAAGCGAAACTCGCCATTGCCCAGCGCGATCACCTGGGAACCACCCCAGTCGTTCTTGTACTCGCCCTGCGCGATGAAGTCCGCACCGCCGGAGGCGGCGTCCAGATAGGTGGGAATCTCGGCGGCACTCAACGTGGCGAGACCCGCCAGGGCCAGGGCGGCAAACAGGGGGCGCTTCATTGCGGCAGTCAACCGGGAGAGAGTCCAATTGTCAGGCCCGAA
>JANXMD010000262.1 GCA_025354845.1 Verrucomicrobiota bacterium
CCAGAGCTGGTTGTCCGGATCGATGTTCCTAGCCTTCTCATTTTCCACCGCGCCCTGCGCGTACACGGCCGAGAGCAGGATGCGGCGATGCAGTTGCTTGATCAATCCGCCCTCCGCCGCGAAGACGGACGCGAGATAGTCGAGCAACTCCGGATGCGTCGGGCGGTTGCCGCGCGTTCCCCAGTCGTCGGGCGTGCGGACCAACCCTTGACCGAAATGATGCTGCCAGACCCAGTTCACCAAGACCCGGCGCGTGAGGGGATTGTCGGGGGAGGTCACGGCGCGGGCGAGACCGAGTCGTCGGGCACCGTCGGGAAACGGCTCTGAACTCGCCCGGCTGAGCGCGGACAGGAACTGCGGTTTCACGGCGTCACCGCGGGCAATCGGATTGCCCCGCTTCAGCACGTGAAATGTCGCCGGGGCTGCGGGTTCGTTGAGCACCATGGCGCGCGCCGGGGATCCTGCGGCGCTCAGGTGCAGCTCGTGAATCGCTCCCCGTCGTCCGCCCAGAACGTCGTTGACCGTGCGATTGAGAAGGCTCGACGCGACCGCATCAGGCACCGCCGTGGGGGTGTTGGCTCCGAAAAGATGGCGACGCAACTGCCGGACGACCGGGCTGTTGATCTCAAGTTGCCGGGGATCTTCGTCGGGGATGATCTCGGCCCCGGGAACGGCCTCAGCGGAAGCCGTCATCAGAGCCTTCAGCCACGCCTGGTGCACGGCAGCAAAGAGGTCTCCGTAGGCTTCGGCGACGTCCACCATCGACTTGCGGGGCTTTCGTCCGAGGGCTTCGAGGACCCTTGGATTCCAGCGAGGGGCTTCAGCGGCGAGCACGTGCAGGTTCTTGAGTGCTTTCGTGTCTCCGTTCTCCTTTTGCCAGGTGCTCACCAGGTTCGTGCAAGCGCCCTCGAATCCGTCCGCTGGCAGCCGCGCCAAGCGCACCCAGGGGCCGAACACGGGATCGGTGTCGGGCATCGCGGCCAGGTAGTCGCGCCAGCGATTGAGGATCAACGGGCGGATGTCGTCGGTGCGATAGGAGAGAAACTCAGTGGAGAGGTCCTGCTCCGGAACACCCTTGGCGATCTCGCGCAGGTAGAGGCCCACCTGCATGCGCAGGCGACCGCGCATCACCTCGTTCTGCTCCGCGGCCATGTCGTCGTGACGGGTCTCGAGGCGCACCAACTCCCGCTCGTAGTCGCGACGAGCCTCATCGGTCGGAGCCGAATCGATCACCGGCAGGGAATCGGGCGCGCGGCTGGGAGCCAGTGCGGCGTAGAGGGAATAATAATCCCGCGTGGGGATGGCATCGAACTTGTGATCGTGGCACCGGGCGCAAGCCACGGTGAGGCCCATCAGGCCCCGGGAAACGACGTCGATCTGGTCGTCGATTATGTCGTTCCGGGTGCGGTATTGCATGCCGACGGTGAGGAATCCAAGCCCCGCCAGCGCGGGATCATTTTCCTTCAACCCCAACTCGTCCGCGGCGATCTGCTCGGTGACGAACCGGTCGTAAGGCAAGTCGGCATTGAAGGCGCGGATGACGTAATCCCGGTAGGTGTAGGAGAACGGAAACCGAGTGAATCCGATGGCGCTGCCGCCGTGGGTGTCGGCGTAGCGGGCGAGATCCAGCCAGTGACGTCCCCATCGTTCGCCGTAGCGCGGGGAATTCAGCAGACGGTCCAACACCTTCTCCCGGGCATTCGGCGAGGGGTCTGCAACAAAACTCTGAGCCTCCTCCCAGGTCGGCGGCAATCCGGTGAGGTCAAAGGTAGCGCGTCGGATCCACTCCCGTCGCGAGGCCGGGGGCGAAAGGGAAAGGCCGCGGGACCGGAGTGCGGAAACGATGAACCGATCAACGTCGGTGTGTGAGGGGTCCACCCGCGGGGGGAGCGCGGGGGGCCGCACGGGTTGGTAGGCCCAGTGGTTGGTGCTGGCGGCGGCTGCGGTTGAGGCGGCATTCAGCGACCCGACGGCAGACATCCAGCACACGGCCACGGCCACGGCCACGGCCCCGAGGATCGGACCGAGCACACGCCCGACAACCCTTCCGTGCCCTGGGCGGGGAGTGCGGAGACGTTGGCGGCTGCAGGGGCTCATCCGTGAAAATGTGTCCGGAATTCCGACTCCCATCAAGCGCGACCGCGGAACGCCGGAGCCGGCATCGCTTTCAGTCGGTGTTTCGTCGCGTGATGGCCGGCGTGGGGCGTCGTCCAGGGTTAAATCCTCATGTCCCGGAGGTCTCCGTTTCCGCACTTAATTTTCGGGCCGCGAAGAATTTTTAAAAAAGGGCGCGGTGTGGTACGTCCGGTGAGTAGAGACAGAATGCCATGAAGGAAACGCCCGTTATTTCTACGGTTCCGCGGGAAGCTGCGCGTGACGAAGCCACGCGCGGCAGCCTGCTCAGCCGCCTGCAGGACTGGCAGGACGACCGGAGTTGGCGCGATTTTTTCGAAACCTACTGGCGGCTCATCCACGCCACCGCCCTCAAGGCAGGTCTGTCGCACGAGGAGGCGCAGGAAGTCGTTCAGGA
>JANXMD010000304.1 GCA_025354845.1 Verrucomicrobiota bacterium
CCTCGATCGAAGTGCACACGGTGGAGGGCGGCCTGAACACCGGCGCGACCGTCATCGTGGCGGCGGGCGGCGGGCATAACACACTCAATGTGGGTTCGGAGAGCGCCGACTTTGTGCCCTATTTTTACAACTTTGGCGTCAACACGGTCATCCTGCGCAACCGCCTTCGTCGCGACGGCTACAACGTTCAGGCCGATGCCGTGAACGATGCCCTTCAGGCGATCCGGCTGGTTCGGGCGCATGCGAAGGAGTGGAATCTCGACCCGCACAAGATTGGTATCATGGGATTCTCTGCCGGAGCCGAATTGGCGGCACCGGCGGCGCTTTTCTTTGAGGAGTTCGATCAAAAGAACGCAGATCCCTCCGACCCCTTGGCCGGCGTTTCATCGCGACCGGACTTCGTCGGCCTGGTCTATCCCGGACCCACCCCGTTCGCCCGCGGTGGAACTCCCGCGATTCCCAGAAGCGCCCCTCCTGCGTTCATTATTTGCGCCAGCGCCGGCGACCGGGTACACGCTATCTGGGCAAACGAGTATACCCTCGCGATGCTCCAGGCGGGCATTCCCAATGTCGAATCCCACCTGTATGGAACGGGACGCCATCCCGGCGATCCGCTCGCCGACGGCAGCCGGATGAGTGCCGGACTCGCCGATCGCAACGGCATGCCGATTGGAAAATGGCAGGACCGATTTATGGATTGGTTCCGTGACCTTGGATTTCTCCAAAAGCCGGGTGTGGAAACGCGCGCGGTTCGCGACACGGCGGCATTTCTTCAAGCGCCGCCACCCGGGGGACCTTCCAAACCGGCCTCGACACCCGCCAAGTAACGCCTGCGACTGCTACAGGCGTTCGGCGCGTTTTCCTGAATTGTCGGGAAAGGCGCGTCCCACCAGTTTTCGGTGGGCTCCGGTGAAAGGCAGCGACGCTAGTTCACCGATCGTCAGCCAGTGGAGGCCTCCATCTGAGTCGCCTGGGAAAGATTTTGGCCGACGCGTGAGACGGGTTCGTACCACTTCGAGCTGGATGCGATATCGGGTGATCGAGTGCTTGAGGGTGCGAATCGACTCGAAGTGCTCCTCGGCGATTCCCGTCCACGTGGCTGCGGCGGCGAAGGCGCTGACGGAGGATTTGGTCACGTCGAGTTCCGGAAACTCCCAGAATCCACCGTTGATCTCATCCGCCGGACGCTGGCGGACCGCAACCTGAGCCCCGTGTTCCAATAGAAGGGCGATGCGGCGCAGTTTGGTTGCCGGCGTCCGCGGCGGGA
>JANXMD010000315.1 GCA_025354845.1 Verrucomicrobiota bacterium
CTCGAAGATCACCGAGCGCGAGCGGGGACTCAGCCCCATGCCCGAAGGATTGGCCACAATGCTGACGCCATTCGAAATGCGGGATCTGGTCGAGTTTCTTGCAAACCTGAAGTGACGGCTCCGCGGCAGCGGAGCCCTACCGATCTAGGATAGGGGCTGCGGTGCTCCGCAGCCGTAATCCGATTTCCTCCCGTCGACGAACCGATCCGCTAAATCAACCGGGACTGCGCCGGAGTGAGCGGCTTCAAGCCAAGCTTCTTGTAGCTGCGCTCGCTGGCGGTGCGGCCCTGTGGAGTTCGGTTCAGATAGCCTTCCATAATGAGGTACGGCTCATAGACCTCCTCCAGCGTGTCGGGCTCCTCGCCCACCGCCACGGCGAGCGAGTTCAACCCGGCCGGGCCACCGCCAAACTTCACAATCAAGGTCTCCAGGATCCGCTTGTCCATCTCATCGAGACCGTTCTCGTCGATCTCCAGAATGGCCAACGCCTTGTCGGCCAATGCCGCGGTGATGCGACCGTCGCCACGCACCTCGGCGAAATCACGCACGCGGCGCAGCAGGTTGCCGGCAATGCGCGGGGTGCCACGACTGCGGCGGGCAATCTCCATCGCACCGTCCGACTCGATCGAAACACGCAGCAACCGTGCGGCACGAAGCAGAATGGTCTGAATCTGTGCGGCATCGTAGTAGTCCAGGCGCTCACGAATTCCGAATCGTGTCAGGAGCGGAGCGCTCAGCAAACCACTCCGGGTGGTGGCGCCGATCAGCGTAAACCGCGGAAGATTCAGACGGACACTTCGGGCGTTCGGCCCCTGATCGATGATGATGTCCAGCTTGAAGTCCTCCATCGCAGGATAGAGGTACTCCTCAATGGTCTTTTGGAGCCGATGGATCTCGTCGATGAAGAGCACGTCGCCCTCCTCAAGATTGGTCAGCAAACCGGCCAGGTCCGCCGCTTTTTCAATCGTCGGCCCGCTGGTCGTTTTGAGGCCGGCTCCCATCGCCTTGGCCAGGATGTTGGCAATGGTGGTCTTGCCCAGTCCGGGAGGCCCACTGATCAGAATGTGATCCAGCGCCTCGTTGCGGCGTCGCGCCGCTTCGACCGCAATTTCGAGGCGCTCCTTGACCTTCGCCTGACCGGTGAAGTCCTGAAACGCCGAAGGACGCAGCGTCTGTTCGAGCGCCACGTCGGGCTTTGTCAGGACATCGGAAACCAACCGGTCAGCCATGCAGCGCAGAGCATGGGGGGCGGAGGCGCGAATGCAAGTGGCGCGCCAAGCGACGACAATTCACTCAATCCGTACCCGGTAAAAGCGATCCGAACCGGGTTCGGAGGCCAGATCCGAGAAGGCATTTCGCGGCGGCGTTGCCTCCAGACCGGAAGCCACCGAAACAAACGGGCCTACAACCGAATCCGCACGCTCCACCGTGAAGCGCTGTCCCGTCTTCGAGGGCCACGCCAACCCGGGGCCCGCGTTGGTTGACGGAGTGCCCGTCAGTACGACACGGAACGGAGAGGTCAGATCCAGCGGATCGGTGCCCGCCAGAAACTCGTCGAGGTCCGAGATTCCATCCTGGTCGGCATCGGTCGTGCCGTCGTGGGTCAGGTCGCCAAAGGTGGCCAACTCCCACGCGTCCGGAATGCCGTCTCCATCGGCGTCCGGTGTCGAGAGATCCAGGCGGACGATGTCGTGATGGTGCCCCGCGGCGTTGTGCTGATGCACGATCAGGACGCGCGGTGGATTGGCAACCGTGAAGCCCTGCGACGCCGCGAGCGAACGATTGACATCGAAGCGTACCGAAGTGCCGTCTTCCAGAAGGGGCGTCCGGTGCACCGAGTACGCGGTGCCGTCCACCACCGGCGCCGCGGCGTCGAAGGTCTGCCATGGCGACGTCTCGTTGAAGTCACCGCGCGTGATCGCCCGGTACCGAAATTTCGTCTTCGAGGAGGTCAAACCAATCTCCTGAGCCATCACCGAGTGGATCAACACGCCGTTGAGAAACGGGGCGGTGTCGTTGAACTCCGGCGCGGTTGGCGCGATGGAGTTGAACAAGGTTTCTGCAAACAGACCTCCGGTGGTTGTCGACTCGTCACGAACCACCGTCTCAAACGCATCCGTCGAATCCGAATAGCTGTCCACATCGCCCGCGCCGTAGGTCCCCGAATTGGCATTGATGATCGTGTAGTCGGCGCGGGAGTCGTTGTTCAGGTCGATTTCGATGTCGAAATCATTCTCACCGCGGTTCGGCGTCAACCACGAGCCGGCGGTAACCATGGCAAAATGGAGTCGGGTGGCGTTGATCGAATTGACGTGCAGGCGGTCGCTGGCCACGCCCAGGGCAACCAGGTCGGTTGCGGACCGAAGATCACTGTAGTTCCCATTGGAAAGCGTCGTGCCGAGCTGGAAGACCGAAACCAGGGGTTGCGGAGGATTCGACGTGCCGCGCACCGGTAACGTCACCGTCACGGTATCCCCCGAAGGAACGCCCACCCGGGTCACCGTGGTGTTGAGGGCCGAGGTGGCCCGGGCGATCGAATGCCACGGAAGATGCAGGCTGAAGTCGGCGGCGTGGAACCAGAGTTCACCGCTCGATTCGGGCAGTTGCTGGCGGATCACGCCGGTTTGATTAGTCGGCGACGAAGCATCGACGGCGCGATTGAACCGGGCCGGATCCGCCGCGTAGATGAGATCCAGTGTCGCCGAGGCATGCGCCTCCACCGTGAGCACCGGAACCGATGGCGTGACGGTCACTCCGGCGTCCACCACGGTGTTGCTGTTGGCGATTTGAAATTGAATCGGACGATCGCCGTGATTGGCGAGCTGCAGCGTGCGGGTCAGCGTGATGGGTGTGGAAATCTCACGACTGCCGAACGCGATCGACACGCGTCCATCGGTGGACACCGCGTGGACCACCACCGGAACTGTCGCCGCGCGATCGACCTGGATGCGGCCGGCGCCCGTGCGGGATTCGGGATACGGGTTGCCCAAGCCGTCCCGGGTCTTCACCGCGGTGTTCATGAGAGCCGCCTTGATATCCTCCACGGGCCAATCCGGATGCAACTGCCTCAGGAGGGCGGCAGCGCCAGCCACGTGAGGGCAGGCCATCGAGGTCCCGGAAAAGGAAATCCCCTGCACCCCAGAACCCGACTTCGCCGACATAATGGCCACTCCGGGGGCGGCCACATCGGGCTTGAGCCGGTTGCTCCGGTACACCGGACCGCGCGAGGAGCTTGAGTCGAGCTGGTCGGCAGCCGTGAGGTCTCGCTGTTGGTACTGCGCGGACAACGACACCGAGATTCTTTCGCCCAGATGCGCCCGAAGTAGGGCACCGTTGGGCTTCGAGACCATCACCCCGGGAATCGGGGAGGTGCCGGTGCCAGTGGTGCCCATCACGATCGGAGGCCCGTCGACGTTGTTGACCATGATCACAGCGATCGCCCCGGCCGCCTGGGCTCGCGCGATCTTGTCTGCAAACAGGCAGGTGCCACGGTCGATGAGGACGATCTTTTCCCTGAGGTCTCCGACATTGCTGAAGGCGCCGCAGCCGTCCGCAGGGATCGCGGCAACCAACTGTCCTGAGCGCTCACCCAGGCTCAGCAAGCTGGCGGTGAAACTGCCTTCGATTGCCGGGTAGAATCCGGCAATGCCGGAAGGGGTCGTCACCTTCACCGCCCCGCCGAACCCGTCGTTGCTGTTGGCGACAGTGATGGCGCGAGGCGCGAGTCCGGGATTTCCGGCGATGTAGGCGGTGTTGCCATCATTGCCCGCGGCAATGGCGACCACGCATCCCAACCGAGAGAGGCGATCCACCGCCTTGAGCTCCACGTCGTTGACGTTGTCGTCGCCAAACCAGGAACCCAGCGACAGATTGGCCACGTCGGCTGGATGCGTCAGGTCACCGCGCTGATCGGGATCGGCGGCCCAGTCCAACCCATCCGGCACCGCGTCGGTGGTGCCTTCGATGTTTCCTCCGAACACTTTCACCGCGTACAGCAGCGCCTTGGGCGCCACACCCGGGGAAATGATAAACTGCGACACATCCAGGGTCCCGTCGTAGGGGCCCGAAAAAGTCGTACTCCCCTTGGTCACTCCGAATCCCGCAGCGATACCAGCCACATGGGTCCCGTGGCCATGCCCAGCGCGGTCAATCGGGTCGGGATCCGGATTCGGAACCTGCGAGCCCACCGCGCCACCAGCGTCGTAGTCGTCGCCCACCAAATCGGTTCCTCCGATCACCTTCGCGGTTGGAAACGAGCCAGGCTCGATGGTGGTCGGATCATTGTTGCTGAATTCGGTCAGCGTCCCGGCTCCACCAAAGTCCGCGTGGGTGTAGTCGATTCCCGAGTCAATGATCGCGATACGTACCCCCTCGCCCGTCGCAGAATTGGTGGATCCCCAGACGGCCGGAGCCCC
>JANXMD010000335.1 GCA_025354845.1 Verrucomicrobiota bacterium
GTGAGGTGTTGCTGCGATGCTGCCGCTTCACACACACACACACACACACACACACACACACACGCGCGCACACACAAACACTCAACTACAGAGTTGCCCTCCCGCAAAAAGTCGAAAGCCACTCGTCACGCACTCGTGCGAGCGCACAATCAGACTGAGGTTGTTGTCGCTGCAAAACTCGGCGACGCGCGCCACATGCCGTCTCGATCGCGTGGTGTTCGCTGCCGCGGACGCCAAGGGCGGCGCCGCGGGTTCCGCAATGAATCTCTTACAATTTCCCACCCTGAATCACCGCTGCGAAATCACCAGCGGGGTGCGTGGACCGGAATGCGCCGACATCCTCCGCGCGTTTTTCGCCGAACGACGGGCCTCCAAACAATCCGAGGCGAACCGCAACGCCAACGACGAGTCGACAGGGGATCCCGCGGTCAACTGACGAGGATCATCGACACCTTCTCCCCTTGAAGATTCCGCGCCAAGCCCTGGGCGCGCGGATCGTTGACCGCCTTGCCATCCACCAGGAACTGGTAGTGATGCCCCCCGTGACCCAGCGTCACCGAAAGCTGCCAGGTGCCATCGAAGCCTTTCTTCATGGGATGGCTGGTGGGATTCCAATCATTGAAATCGCCGATGACGAATACCTCCCGGGCAGCCGGAGCCGCACAGTAAAACTGGATGGGCTTGACGGTGGTCTTTGCCTGAAGGCGTTGATGCGGTCGAACCGGCGGCCGTTGCGTATGCATTCGAGTGAACGAGACGGAGCTGAAATCGGATTCGCGACACGAGCGCCCAAGGCGCCCGCGCACGGACGGCGCTAAAAAGCCCAAGAACGGGCGACGCGCAAGTGGAAGTTGGAAAAAAGCCCGAGAGAACAGCTCCAGAAGACCCGCAACCCGCACGCCGCGGCGAAAACGTGCTCCCAAACCACAACGGGCTTGGTGATCAGTCATCAGAAATCAGCAATCAGTAACCAGTGGTCGGTGGGACATCCGGAGGGGGCAACGGTTTCAAGGTCCGATTACCGGCTCGAGCTGGACGCGCAGGGTGGAGAAGCCGTCGATTTCAAAATGCTCCACCTTGAGCTCCACCTCACCGGTTGCCGATTGATCAAAGGTCGCCGTGTCGGTGGTGGGGCCGTGCCATCCCCAGTTTTCCAAGACGGGACGCCCATTCACCAACACCCGCACTCCATCATCGCTCAGCGTGGTCACGCGCCATTTACCCGCGGGCAACGGAACCCGGGTTACCGCGAGGGTCCCGAAGTGATCGTTACCCGGTCCCCGTCGACGCACGTCGTCCGAGAGCCCCAACGAACGCGGACCGCCCATGCCATAGGGCAGATCCAGTGTTGAGAGCGTGGTTGAAACTGCATCTGGCCCGGTCGCCAGCGCACGCCACGCCGCGAGGTGTTCGCGCGGATCCGTGGCCGGGGTCCAGGGGAAGAAGGTCACGCGCCAATCCACCTGAAGGAACGAACCCTCAAGCACCGGCCTCCAATCCCCGGCGCCCAACTGGATGCGATAGGCATTGGGACCGGGCCGACCGCGGAGTCGAAGTCGCATCGGCGTTCCGTCCACCAACTCGGGAACGACATTGCCCGAAACCACCTGAACGTTCGGTCGGTTCGTCACTCCGAACAACTCATACTCGGGTGCCCCGGAAGCCCCACTGGCTCGGCGAAGCAGTGGCGACTCATGATCCCACGGGCCCCAATCATCCATCACGATCTGCGATCTCCCGCGCCAAGCCACCCGCGCGCCGACGGGATGCCGCGTGCCCAGAATTCGCGGCGAACGCACCGTCACGTGGGGCACCGCGCCCGTCAGGGCTGGCTCGGTTCCAGGATCCAGCAGCCGTTCCACTGCGCTGGGATGGGTGAGTCGGAGCGTGTTGTCGTGAAACTGATTCCCAGTGACGTGCCCGCGGCCCTGATCTCGAAGCTGGAGCACCACCAGCTTTTCATCGCGTCCCAGTCGTGCAAACGGCGCCGACTCGGTGATCTCAAACCAGTTGCTGACGATGATATTGCCGGTCACGCCACGCTCCATGCCGGACACCCCGGGGAATTTCATCAGGCCGCTCTGATTCCACCAGAGATGGATCGCGGCCTTGTTGTTCACGAACTGATTCCCGGCAATCAACGTTCCCGCTGCGTGCTCCATATTGATGGCCCCTCGCTCCAGTCCGTAGGCCATGCCGCCGTTACCTGAGAATTCATTCCCAACAATCACCGTGTCCGAGGAATACCCGCCCCAGAAACCGCAGATGCCATTCTCCGTGAAGCGGTTTTCCACCAGTTGATTGGCCTCCGAAAAGGTCATCTCCACTCCGTGCGCCGAGGCATAGGAAAAATCGTTTCGCCAGAAACGATTCCGATTGCAGCCCAACGGACTCAGCCGCCGCACCAGGTCCTCGGGCGGATGAATGAGATCGTCCACCTCGCTCTTTCCCGTCTCCTTCCGCAATCGCTCGCGCTCCTGGTTCATCCAGGTCTCGCCGATCGCCTCATGACCCGCGAAGCCGAAGAGTCCATCGCCGCCGTGGGTCACCGAATTCTCAGCGAACACGTTGTCGTTGCACTGCTCGAAACACAGGATGCCCGCGGAATCCTGACCCCGGTTGTAAATGCCTTCCGAGTGTCCGCGGACGCAAAAGTCGAAGGCGTTCCGGGAAATCGTGTTTCGACTGCTGCGCCACAACGCGAGTCCCCAGCCGGAGAGAAAGGCGCAGTCATTGTCGTACACCGCTGACTCCTCAACCCGATCCAGCACGATGCCGTTCTGACCTCGCCGAATCCGCACGTCGTGGATCGTCACCTGGGACGAACGGTCGACGCAGAGGGCCCCACCGTACTCGTCACGCCACAGCTGTTCGTCGTTGTGATGGGGAAACAACCAATCCGCGCCATCCTCCGCCGACGGCGTGGACTTCAGGTGCTGCCGGTAATTGTCGGAATAATCGCCGCCGCTCACCACCAACCCATTCGCGTTGGAGGCCACGAACCCTTCGTGGAATCCATGCACCTGAGCCCCGACCAGGGTGACGCGCTGATGACCATTCAAGCGAATGCCAATGCCCTTTAGCTGATCCCAAGGCGTCGCCGGATCCGCGCCGCGCAATACTGAACCAGAACGGAATCGCACCGTAATTCCATCCGCACCGATGTGGATCACTCCGTTGCCGTTGGTATCGGCGATCACCGTTCCCGGCGGGATTTCCACCCAGCACGACTGCGTGATCAGGGTGTCGTCGTGCGTTAGTTGCAGCACCGGAAGGTCGGCGCTCTTACCCAATGTCAGTGGCCCTCGGCAGGCGGAAACCAAGCCCGCAATGGCAACGAGAGAGGCGGCGCTCCAAAGGATGGAAAAAGGCGTGGTGTTCATGCTGCAATTCGTTCTGCGCGCAATTGACCACAACCGGCGGCGACGTCGATGCCACGGCGTTGACGCAAGGTGCTGGGAATGCCGGCCTCTCGCAGCACGCGTTGAAACGCCTGTGCCGCGGAACTTCCGGTTGCCGCGCCCTTGAAGGCATCGGTGGGGTTGAGGGGAATCAAGTTCACGTGGGACGGAATGCCCTGAAGCAACGCGCCCAGTCGCACCGCGTGTTCCGCGGAATCATTGCAGCCATCAATCAGGGTCCATTCCACAAAGATGCGGTGGCCGGTCGCCACCGTGTATTTGCGGCAGGCCTCCAGCAATTCCGCGAGTGGCCATCGTCGCCCTGCCGGAATGAGCGCTGAACGTTCCTCGTCGGTGGAGCCGTGAAGACTCACTGCCAGCGGGTACGGACAGCGTTCACGCGCCATACGCCGGATCCCCGGAACCACGCCTACGGTGCTGATCGTGATCCGGCTCGGCCCGAGATTCACCCCGCGCCTGTCGCACAGAATCTCCAGTGCAGTCATCACCGTGTCGTAGTTGTTCAATGGTTCGCCCATTCCCATCAGGACCAGGTTGCGCAATTCGCCCTGCCCCGACGCCCGCAGCGCGGCTTGGACATGATGCACTTGGGCCACGATTTCAGCCGAAGTCAGATTTCGAACAAAACCCATTTGCCCCGTGGCGCAGAACACACAACCCATGGCGCAGCCTGCCTGGGTGCTCACGCAGGCCGTGTGACGGCCGGTGAATCCCATCAGCACCGTCTCCACAGTCTGCCCATCGGCGAGCCGCAGCAGGAACTTGCGGGTCAGTCCGTCTGAGCTCGCCACCTCCGAGGCCACCGAGATCACCGGCTCCTGAACCCAAGGGCGCGTCGCGAGCCAGCGTCGCAGTGGCGGCAGGGCAGCTGGTGAATCCTGGGGGCGCGGATCCAGCTCGCGATGAAGCAGTCGAAACAAAGTTCGGGCATGCGTGGGGGAGAGTCCCTCCGTCGCCATGCAACTCTCGAGCGCAGCGCACGGCATCCCGATCCACGGCATCGCCGAAGGGGTTGCGGGCAGGGAGTCGGAACCGGACATGAGATCGCGCCGAAACCTTGCCGGGAGCGAGGGACGGGTTCCCAGCGAAAAGGGCGTCGTTGGGACGAATCTGGTTTCGACTGGCGGGCATGGGGCGACGGATTACCTTCCGGGCGGTGAAATCACAGCCGTTTGATGACATTCCCTCCGTCCTCGCCGACCTGAAAAAGGGCAAGCTGGTGATCGTGGTGGACGATGCCGACCGCGAGAACGAGGGGGACCTGATCCTCGCCGCCGAGAAGGCCACGGCACAAAACATCGGATTCATGGTCCGCCACACCTCCGGCGTGATCTGCGTGCCAATGGAAGGTCCGGACCTCGACCGTCTCGATCTGCCCCTCATGACCCAGCAGAACATGGAGCGCATGCGGACGGCCTACACCATCTCCGTGGACGCGGCCAAGGGGGTCACCACCGGCATTTCCGCCGCCGATCGTGCCCGCACCATCCGCCTGCTCGGCGACCCGAAGACCCAGCGCGACGACCTGGTGCGCCCCGGCCACCTCTTTCCGCTCCGTTATCGCGAGGGCGGGGTCCTGCGTCGCGCCGGACACACCGAAGCGGCCATCGACCTCGCCCGGCTCGCCGGCCTCCGTCCCGCCGGCGTGCTGGCCGAGATCGTCAATGACGACGGCACCATGTCGCGTCTCCCGCGCCTGCGAAAGTTTGCCAAACAGCACAAGCTCAAGATTTGCTCGATCGCCGATCTGATCGAATACCGCCGCGTCTCGGAACGCCTCGTCGAGCGGATCGAGACGATCAAGATGCCAACTGACTACGGGGACTTCGACCTGCACCTGTATCGTTCAAAGCTCGACGGCGCTCATCACCTCGCGCTGTCCAAGGGCGTGATCTCCGGCAAGGACAGCGTGCTCGTGCGCGTGCACAGCGAATGTCTCACCGGCGACGTTTTCGGCTCCCGTCGATGCGATTGCGGCCCCCAACTCCACGCCGCCATGCAGCGGATCGAGCAGGAGGGACGCGGCGTGATCCTCTACATGCGCCAGGAAGGCCGCGGCATCGGGCTGCCGGCGAAAATTCAGGCCTACAAGCTCCAGGAAAAAGGGCTCGATACCGTGGAGGCGAATCTCAAGCTCGGGTTCCCCATGGATCTGCGCGACTACGGCGTCGGCGCCCAAATGCTTTGTGATCTCGGCTTGAAAACCATCCGACTGCTCACCAACAACCCGAAAAAGATCGTCGGCCTCCAGGGCTACGGATTGAAAGTCGTCGAGCAGCTCCCCATCCGCGTGAAGGCGAACAAGCACAACGCCCGGTACCTCGCCACCAAGCGCAAACGCATGGGCCACTTGCTCTGAAGCCCACGGGGTGGCGGAATAATTAACCGTCTTGTTTCTCCCCAAATGACCCCGGCCGGAATGGGTCGTTCGCCCTGTTGCCCCGGCGGGCGCGTTTCCGGTAGGGTCGGCGGACGTACATGAGCGATCTGTCCAAGGCCTACGAGCCGCAGTCTGTTGAATCGAAGTGGTATGACTTTTGGCTGAAGCACGAATGCTTCACGGCCGACCCGGCGCGGGTATCTCCCACGCGCCCGGCGTACTCCATCGTCATCCCGCCGCCCAACGTGACCGGCGTGCTCACCCTCGGGCACGTCCTCAACAACACCATCCAGGACATCCTCGCCCGCAAGGCGCGCATGGACGGCAAGGAAGTGTTGTGGCTTCCCGGCACCGACCACGCTGGCATCGCCACGCAGAACGTGGTGGAAAAGACCCTGAAGAAGGCCGGCGAGATCAAGCATCGCGACGACCTCGGCCGTGAAGCGCTGGTGGCCAGGATCTGGGAATGGAAGGAGAAGTACGGTGGCATCATCCTCAAGCAGCTGCGCGCGCTCGGCGCCTCCTGCGACTGGAGCCGCACCCGCTTCACCATGGACCCGGAGTATTCCGCGTGCGTCCAACGGGTGTTCGTCGATCTCTACAAAAAGGGCCTGATCTACCGCGGCAAGCGCATGGTCAACTGGTGCCCCGCCTCCCTCACCGCGCTGTCGGATGAAGAGGTGGTGATGAAGGACCAAAAGGGCTTCATGTATCACTTCCGCGTCGAAGTGGCGGAGCTACCGGGGACCTTCCTGACCATTGCCACCACGCGTCCGGAGACTATCCCGGCCGACACCGCGGTGGCTGTGAATCCCAAGGATCCGCGCTACCAGCATCTCATTGGCAAGCATGTGTATCGCGCGCTGCCGCTCGATGTGCCGAAGGAGCAGCGCCGCATTCCGATTATCGCCGACGACCACGTGGATTTTGAGTTCGGCACGGGCGTGTTGAAGGTGACCCCGGCCCACGACAAGGCCGACTACGAGATCGGCCTTCGCCACAAGTTACCGGTCATCGACATCCTCACCCCCGACGGAAAGATGACCGCCGACGCCGGCGCCGAACTGGCCGGTCTCGACCGGTTCGTAGCCCGCAAGCGTTCCCAGGAACTACTCGAGGCGGCCGGTGCGCTGGAAAAAGCCGAACCCTACGCCAACAAGGTCGGCTTCAGCGAACGCGCCGACGTGCCCATCGAGCCACGTCTCAGCGAGCAGTGGTTCCTCAAGTATCCCAGCGTCGACGCCTCCAAGAACTGTGTGGCGCAGCCCGCTGGGAGCGCCGGCATCTTGCCGGCGAGTGGGAACGACGAACACGCCGCCAAGATGGCGGCGCTCCGTGTGGGCGAAATGCGCTTCCATCCGGATCGTTGGGCCAAGGTGTACGACCACTGGATGGGCGGCATTCAGGACTGGTGCATCAGCCGACAGCTGTGGTGGGGACACCGAGTGCCAGTTTGGAAGCACGGTGACCAATCAAACGAACTCGCCCGCGCGCAGGGAATTCCGAGTCTTGAAGCTTATCTCAACCAGCTGGACAAGGCGACACCCGGGGTGGTCTACCGGCGTCAGGCAAAAACAAATCTAGCTCATTCTCAGGGTTCAATTCAGGAATTTGAACGATTCGTAGCACTAGCGCCCGGCAATGACGAAATCGCAGCGAAGCTGGAATCGCTTGGTTTTACACAAGATCCCGACGTGCTCGACACCTGGTTCAGCTCCTGGTTGTGGCCATTTGCCACCATGGGGTGGACGGGCGACAAGGCCGTTGATGCGAAGAACCCGACGCTCGCGGCGTTCTATCCCACCACGGATCTGGTCACCGGACCGGACATCATCTTCTTCTGGGTCGCCCGCATGATTATGGCGGGTTACGAGTACCTCGGCGACCTGCCGTTCCAGAACGTCTATTTCACCGGCATCATCCGCGACAAGCAGGGGCGCAAGATGTCGAAGTCGCTGGGCAACTCGCCCGATCCGCTCGACCTCATCGCCAAGTACGGCGCCGATGCGTTGCGCTTTGGCGTCATGCGCGCCGCGCCGCTGGGCCAGGACGTGCTGTTCGACGAGCAGTCCGTCGAGCTCGGCCGCAACTTCTGCAACAAGCTGTGGAACGCCTGCCGCTTCCGCCAGATGGTCGGCGCCGAAGGCAGCGCGGTCGAAGCCGAGATCCAGCCCGATCTGCTCACCGCCGACGACCGCTGGATCCTGATCCGACTGGATCTCGCCATCCGTGAGGTCACACAGGCCCTCGCCGACTACAGGTTCAGCGATGCCACCACCACGCTCTACCGCTTCTTCTGGAGCGAGTACTGCGACTGGTACGTGGAAGCCTCGAAGGCGGCCTTC
>JANXMD010000338.1 GCA_025354845.1 Verrucomicrobiota bacterium
GGTTTCTGACCGTGGCCTCGTGCGCAGGGTGCCGTCGCAATCCAATCCCGCTCTCTTTTTTGGCGAATCGCCGACGTTCCCTTGACCGTCCCGCCTCTCGATCGTACGAAGGGTGTAGGCGCTTGTCGGACGCTGTTGCGCGCCCAACTACCCTGATGACCACTTTTCGCGACGCTTACTGCCGGCATTTCGAGTGCCCAAGTGAAGAGTTTGAACAGGATCTCCTCCTGGCGTGCATGAGCTCTCAGTCGCTGTTTTTCGCGAAGTGGATCCTGCGTTTTCGTCCCGATTTCTTCGCCACGGAGTGCAGCCGGTTGCGTTCCGCGGGGAACATGACCGATCCCCGGTTCGTTTATGATTTTGCGGCGGAGTTTTCCGATCCACGCCGCGGAGGCGGGTGGGTGAGGGAGCGATTTGGCATCCGTCCCAAGGGCCGGGCGCTCATAGCCATCGCGCTCGAAGTGATGACGGCTCCTGGCGGCGAAATGACTCCACCGGCATCGGTTGCGCCCTCCCGTTGACGCCCGCTTCGCCGCGGTGTCGTTGAGGCATGTTCAGGGCTTCGGCGCCGCAGTGGCCAGGCCGACCTTGTTGATGTCCGCCTGCTGTAGTTGGTCGATGACCGAGATGACGTGCTGGTAGTTCACTTCATCGGCACCACGCACCACGACGCTCGGATCCGCCTCGGTCTGCTTCAATGCTTGAAACAGCTTGGGCAGGTCTTTGAGCACTACCTCCTGGTTGTTGAGCTTGAGTCCGCCCGCGGGATCAACATCCACGTAGTTGACCTTGGGCCGTTCCTTCGGGCGGGTAGCGGGGGCCTTGCCGGAGGGCAGGTTCAGCTCGAGGTCGTTGGAGAGCTGCGGCGTGGTGATCATGAAGATGACGAGCAGCACCATCACGAGATCCATGAGCGGCGTGATGTTCAGCTCGTTCATCGTCCCATGACCCGCCTGGGACAATTTGCGACGACCCTTCTTGCTCGAAACGGTGGAGGATCCGTGGCTCATGATTTGGTCGAACCCGAGTTCCGCGGTTGAAGTGGCGTCTCTCGGGTTGAAGAGTTGAAGAGTTGAAACGAGATCGAAAAGTGGCGGGATTACTGGACTGGTTCGCTGTCCACCACGGTGTCGAATCGTACCAGGACCGTACCGGGGAATCCTTTTGGCGCCTTCCGTCCGATCGACTTGGTCTGAGCCAAGGCGATCTTTACCGACGCATCCCATTTGGCATCGCCCGAACCGCGCTTCCAGTCGAAGCGGGTGACACTGCCGTCGGGAGTCAGCACCACATCCGCCTCGGCGACGTACTGACTGTCGTCCAGGCCCTCGGGTTTCTGCCATCGGGACCGGAACGCGTATTCGACGGTCTGTTTGTAGAGTTCGACGGGATCCGAAGTGGTCTGCACTGCCTTGGCGCCGTCGTTGAAATCGAAGTCTGCACCGATGGCGGGAGGCGGCGCTGCGGCAGCCGGCGCACCCGATGGAGGCGGGGCGGAAGCCACCGCCGCGGGGGCGGTCACGGCCCGCGGGGGAGCGGCCTTGACCTCCTGCGGACGCGGTTCTGTTTTTGGCTCCTCCTTCGGCTTCGTCGGCTCGGGTTTCTTCTCCTCCTTGGGAACGATCACCGCGGTGATCTCCTTCATCTTCTTGCCCAGAATGCCTTCGCGCGCGGCGACGATGAACAACGCGACCCCGAGCACGATGTGCAGAACAACTGACACCACGAGGCTCAGCCTGGATTGCTTCTTTTTGTGACGCTGGGGAAGTGCCATGGAAAAGGGAGTTGGAAAATGGGTTCAGCGAGGTGGCGTAAAGGCCTCGGTCGCCAAGCGGACCTTGGCTACGTTGCACTGCTGCAGGGTGTCCAGGGCGTCACGGACTTTCTTGTAGGGAGACTTCGAATCGCCGCGCAGCGTGACGTTGAGATCCGGATCTTCGGTGCGCATCTGGATGATGCGGTCGCGCAGCGCGTCGAGCGTGAGCTCTTCGCGGTTGAGGAAGAGTTTTCCAGTCGAGTCCACGGTGACGAAATGCACTTTCGCCGCCGGCTCCTTACCGCGCGGGCCTGCCTTGGGCAGCTCGAGCGGGAGGTCATTGGTCATCGGGCTGGTGGTGAGGATGAAGATGACCAGCAGCACAAAGGTAAGATCCAGCAACGGAGTGATGTTCAACTCCGTGAGGGTCGTGTGTGCGGACTTGGAGCACTTCTTCATCGCGCGAACGGAAAAGGGCGAGGACGAGGCGCGATTACTTGGAGATCAAAACCTCGTGGCGCCCGAGGTTCTCGGCGAGGGCGTCGCGGATCTCGTCGGCGAGAGGACGGTGGTCGACGTATTGGTGCTCGAAGGCGGTCACTAATTCGCTGACGAAATTGTCGAGCTCCTGGGTGACACCGCGGATG
>JANXMD010000351.1 GCA_025354845.1 Verrucomicrobiota bacterium
AGCAAGGAGCGACTCCGCCTCAGTGAGCTTTTTTTGCGCCTCGGGAAGGGCGTTGGTCTTGGTGGTGGCCAGCGTGGTTCGTGCTTGGTCCCGTTTCGCCTCGGCTTCAAATACGGCCAGTGCCCTCTGGTATCGAACTGCATTGGTCGCCGCGCGCAAATCACCGTGCTCGCTGTCAACTACGGCCTGCAATGCAGTGAACCGGGCGTCGGCGATTCTCGTGGTCCAACGGGCCTCGCTGCGCTGCGCCTCTGTGGCCTTGGAGTCCGCGTTGATCCGCCTTTCCGCCGATGCGGCCTCCTCGTGTGCTCGGCGGGACGCTTGAAGGGAATCACGAATCACGAAGTCGCGTCCGTCGGGATGACTCGCCGCTAGAGGTAGCTGCACGGCCTGCACGTCGAGTCTTCCACCAAAAACCGCGGGAACCCCGGCGGCGAGGACGTCGTTGGTGCGTGGATGCCGCTCGTCGCCGCGCACCAGGAAGTAGGTCGGCGTGTTGGTCGCGGAATCATACGCCCGTACCAATCCGTCCTTGGTGGTGTCCAATTGCCCCGGAATGCGGTCGGTCCGCACCTGATGCGGTTCGAACACCGCACGGAAGGCGTAGTATTCGCGCTGCGAAATGGGATCGACCATGTGGTCGTGACACTTGGCGCAACCCAGTGTCACACCGAGAAAGGCCTGGGCGGTGTGTTTGACGGTGTCCTCCAGCCACTGTTCGCGGGAGAGCATCTTGTAGTTGCGCACCAGGAAGCCGGTGGCGCGCAGGGCGTCGGTGTCCTCAGGGGCGAATTCGTCGGCCGCCAGCATCTCGCGCACCATGCGATCGTAAGGCTTGTCGGCGTTCAGCGATTCGGTGATCCAGTCGCGCCAGCGCCAGATATGCGGCTTGGAATCGCGGACCTGCCCCCCGTCCGCCCAGCCCGCCCAGTCGCTGTAGCGCCAGACATCCATCCAATGACGCGCCCAGCGTTCGCCATGGCGGGGATCCTCCAGAAGTCGGTCCACCACCCGCTCATAGGCGTCGGGTCGCGGGTCGGCGAGAAAGGCGTGGAGCTCTTCCGGCGTGGGATTGAGCCCGATGAGATCCACCGTCACCCGGCGAAGCAGGACCTCCCTCGACGCTTCGGGGCGCGGCGTGAGACCGTGTTCCTTCCAGGCTGCCGCGAGAAAGAGGTCCACCGGATTTCGCCCACCGACCGTGCCCGTTGCGTCGGGCGCTGGCACCGAGGGGCGAACCACCGGGGCAAAGGGTTGCCAACGATACGAGGCGAGAAACCGGTGGAATTCCGTCGCTCGATCCTTGGCGCCCGCCAATTCGGCAGGGGACGGGAAGTCCCGCGCGTCACCCGGGTTGTGTCCGAGGAGCAGTTCCGTCTCATTGGGCACGCCGTCGCCGTCCGAGTCCTCCGTGGCAATGCGACGCAACCGGCTGGCGAGATCGGGTTTTTCGCCGGTCGCTGTCGGTTTGCGTCCGAGCTCGCGCAATCGGGAACCGAAAGGGTTGTGGGGAATCTCGTCGAGGGAATCGGGTGCGGTCGCCGACGTCGGGCGATGACAGGTGGTGCAGGCGGCGAGCGAGTGGGACAGGAAACGGTCGTAATGCCGATCCAGCGCGGCTCGGTTCGCCGGCGTGGCCATCACGGGACTACACAGTGTCGCGAGGCCGGCAGCGAGGGCCAGCAGTCCTGAACGCCATTGGAGGATGGGCCGGGTCATCCGGGGATGAAGAGGGAATACCAGCTTCGGAGGGGCCGGGCCAAGCGCAGAGGCGGGCCTTCGCGACAAATTCCGATCAGAATTCCTGCTGAATTTCCCGTCCCTCCCACACATCGTACTTCCTAGACCTGTTCCCATCCGATGTTACCCCAACGAGCCCCAATTCGCTGCACGCTGAAGTCCCTGACGCTGGCGGCGATCGCGTTCGGCATCGGGGCCAGCTCCGCGTGGGCGGCGCCCAAGGTCGATTTCAATCGCGACGTCCGCCCGGTGCTGTCCGACAACTGCTTCGCCTGCCACGGTCCCGACTCGAAGCAGCGCATGGCCCAGCTCCGTCTCGACAACAAGGACGGCGCCTTCGCCCCGCGCCAGAATCACCCCGTTATCGTGCCCGGCAATAGCGCCGCCAGCCCTCTCTTCAAGCGCATCAGCGCTGGCGAGAAGGG
>JANXMD010000398.1 GCA_025354845.1 Verrucomicrobiota bacterium
CTTCGGCGGCGGTTTGCGTCCGGGCCGTTCGCTCAAGGCGATCATTCCTGGTGGCTCGTCCTCGAAGGTTCTGAAGGCTGGCGAGGTTTTCAAACTCAACCACAAGGGGGCCGACGGCCAGATGACCAAGGTGGACGTCGCTGTGCTCGATTTGCCATACGACTTCGATTCCCTGCAGGGCGCCGGTACGATGTCGGGATCGAGCGCGATCATCGTCCTCGACGATTCTCGAAGCATGGTTGAGACGTTGGCGAACCTCTCCGAGTTCTACTCCCACGAGAGCTGCGGTCAGTGCACGCCGTGCCGCGAGGGCGCGCTGTGGCTGGCCAAGGGCACCCATCGCCTGGCCCATGGCGAGGGCCGCAAAGAAGATGCCGCGTACCTCTCCCACATCGCCCAGAACATCCAGGGCCGCACGATTTGCGCCTTCGGTGAAGCCGCCGCTTGGCCGGTCCTCAGCTTCGTGAAGAAGTTTAAAGACGAGTTCGAAGCCAAAGGTGCTGCCGACGAGGCGCGCCGGAAATGATGAATCGAACGCTCCATCACCGCGGAGGCGCTGAGACGCAGAGAGGAGATTCCTCGGCTGCGTGCCGATCTGTTTGTGGCGACACGAGTCCCGTCAATCGGGTTACGGAGCGAATCCTTGGATTGGCCATCGAGATCCATCGAAGTCTCGGGCCCGGTCTGCTCGAGTCGGCGTACGAAGAGTGCCTGTGTTACGAGCTGAGTCGTGCCGGGTTGAAGTTTGAACGCCAACGGGCTCTGCCGGTGGCTTACAAAGGGGTTCAACTCGATTGTGGATACCGCTTGGATTTGCTGGTTGAGGACTCAGTGATTGTCGAGCTCAAGACCGTGGAATCGATCCTTCCGATCCACGAAGCCCAGTTGCTGACTTACCTCAAGCTGTCCGGGGTTCAAGTTGGACTCCTGATCAATTTTAATGTGCCGATACTGACAAAGGGCGTGAAGCGCCTCGTGAATCAATTTCAGGAATCCTCTGCGACTCCGCGACTCCGCGGTTAATTCCAATGTCCGCCGCATCCACGACCGAAACCAAGCCCGCGCAGGCCGCTCCGCCGCCTCCGGAGACCGTGACCGTGAAGGTCAACGGCCAGACCGTGCAGGTGCCCAAGTCCATGCCCAACTGGCAGGGAAAGCCGGAGCCCACGACGATGCTTCAGGCCGCCCGCTGCGCTGGCGTGGACATCCCGCATTACTGCTACCACGACAAGCTGCCGGTCGCCGGCAACTGCCGCATGTGTCTCGTGGAGTTCGGCACGCCGATGATGGGCCCCGACCGCAAACCGGTGCTCAATGAGGATGGCACGCCAAAGATTGCGCGTTCGGTCCTGCCGTACGAGCCGGGCACGCCCCGTGGCGCCATCGCCTGCGCGACGCCGATCTCGCCGGGCATGGAAATCTATGCCGATTCCCCCGCCACCAAGCAGATGCGCGAGGCGGTGCTGGAATCGCTGCTGATCAACCATCCGCTCGATTGCCCCATCTGCGATCAGGCCGGTGAGTGCAAGCTGCAGGAATACTCGGTGCAGCACGGTCAGGCGACGAGTCGCTTCGTTGAGGCGAAGGTCCACAAGCCCAAGGCCGTGGATCTCGGACCGCGCATCATCCTCGACGACGAGCGCTGCATTCTCTGCACCCGCTGCATCCGGTTCACCAAGGATGTCGTCAATGATGACGCCCTCGGCATCGTGAATCGCGGCTCGTACAACACGATCTCTGCCTTTCCAGGCAAGGCCTTCGACAACAACTACACGCTCAACACCGTGGACCTCTGTCCGGTGGGCGCGCTGACCTCGAAGGATTTCCGTTTCAAGATGCGGGTGTGGTTTCTCAAGGAAACCGCCAGCGTTTGCACCACCTGCGGCACCGGCTGCAACGTGACCGTCGGCTCCCGCGAGGGCGTCATCCATCGTCTCGAACCGCGCAGCAATGACGCGGTGAACGGTCCCTGGATGTGCGACACCGGCCGTCTGAATTACAAGTGGGTGGCCCGTCCCGACCGACTCGCCGAGGTCCGCATCGGCGGCCGCAAGTCGAACTGGTCCACCGCGATCAAGGAGATCAACTCCAAGCTGGCGACCGCGGCTGTTGGCAGTGTTGCCATTGTCGCGAGTGCGCGTCAGACCAATGAGGAGCTTTACCTGCTCAAGAGGTTGGCCACCCGGCTCGGGGCCATCACCGATTCCATCGCCCGCGAAGGTGAGCCCGACCGGTTGCTCGTTTCGGGAGATCGCAATCCGAACAGCAATGGCACGCGCCTGACCGGCATCGCCTTCACCGAAGCGGGGATTCAGATTTCGAAGATCGCCGACGGCATTGCCAAGGGCACTATCCGATCGCTGATCGTCTTCGGCGAAGATGTCACGCAGCACGGCATCGACGCTTCGCTGTTGGCGAAGCTCGACATGCTGGTGGTCAGCGACGTGTTGCCGAATGCTACCACCCAGGCGGCCACGCACCTGCTGCCCGGCGCCGCCGCGGTCGAGAAGCGAGGCACCTACGTCAATGTGAAGGGCCGGCTGCAGAAGTTCGCCAAGGCCGTCGAGGCCCCGGGTGACGCCCGTCCGGAGCTCGAATTCCTCCAGGAGCTCGTCGAGACCGTGGCCGGTCCGACCGGCGCCAACACCATCGAGGGTCTGTTCAACCGCATGTCTGCTGAGATCCCGGCCTTTGCTGGCATCCAGTGGGCCTCGGTGGGCGAGACTGGTGTCACCCTTTCCCTCTGACCCGAGACGCCATGGATTTCCTTCAAAACCTCGACCCCTCGGTCCAGTTCGTCCTGTTCAGCATCGTCAAGATCGCCGTGGTTTTTGGCGTGACGATGTCGTTCGTGGCGTACTCGGTGCTCGTGGAACGCAAGGTCTCGGCCTGGATCCAGGACCGCGTTGGCCCGAACCGCACCGCGCCGCCGATGGCGCAGTTCATCCCGATCCTCGGACCGTTCCTGACCCGGTTGGGCATCTTCCAGCCTGCGGCGGACGGCCTGAAATTCCTGCTCAAAGAAGACTTCACTCCCAACTACGTCCGGCTCGCCTACTTCTGGCTCGCTCCGGCCATCGCGGTCATCCCGGCGTTCATGACCTTGGCCGTGATTCCGTTTGGATCCACGTTGGGCAATCCGGACAACAAGATGGTCATCGCCGACCTCGACGTCGGCATTCTGTACACCTTCGGCATCGTGTCGCTCGGCGTGTACGGAATCGTGTTGGCGGGCTACGCAGCCAATTCCAAGTATCCCTTCCTCGGCGGCATCCGCTCGACCGCGCAGATGATTTCGTACGAAATCGCCATGGGGATGAGTGTGGTCTCGGTCTTCCTGCTGGTCGGGGACCTGAACCTCTCGAAGGTCATCGCCTATCAGGCCCACGGTGGCTGGCTGGTATTCAAGCAGCCGCTCGCGTTTGTCATCTTCCTCGTTGCAGCCTTTGCGGAGACCAATCGCCTGCCGTTCGATCTTCCCGAGTCCGAGTCCGAACTCGTCGGTGGCTACCACACCGAGTACAGCTCGATGAAGTTCGCCCTCTTCTTCCTCGGCGAGTACGCCAACATGATTGCCAGCTCGGCGATGATGGTGACGCTCTTCTTTGGCGGTTGGACGCTGCCGTTCCTCGGCGAGCCGGCTTCCGGTCTGCTCGGTGGCCTACTCCACATCGGCGTCTTTCTGGCGAAGATGGTCGTCTTCATGGTTATGTTCATTTGGGTCCGCTGGATGTTCCCGCGGTTCCGCTATGACCAGTTGATGGACCTCGGTTGGCGCCGGTTCATCCCGCTCGCTCTTGCCAATATTCTCGTGACCGCCCTCGTCGTCGCCTTCGTGAACCGCTAATCCCCATGAGCACCAAGGTTGTTGAACGCAAGCCTCTGTCCGCCTGGGAGCGGTCGTACATTCCGTCGATCCTCGGCGGGCTCAGCGTGACGTGGAAACACTTCAAGCGCACGGCGCCGTTCCTCGGGAACAAGCCGCTGACGATGGAATACCCCGAACAAAAGTGGGTGGTTCCCGAAGGCTACCGCGGCGCGCCGTATCTGGTGAAGGATCAGGAAGGCGCGACCAAGTGCGTGAGCTGCCAGCTTTGCGAGTTTGTCTGCCCGCCCAAGGCGATCCGCATCACGCCTCCCGGAGCGGACGGCCAGACTGCCGATCGTGCCAACGCGGAAAAGATGCCGCGCGAGTTCGAGATCAACATGCTGCGTTGCATCTTCTGCGGCCTGTGCCAGGAAGTTTGCCCCGAGGAAGCGATCTTCCTCCAGAAGGACTACTCGCTCACCGGCACGTCCCGCGAGGAGATGGTGTACGACAAGGAGAAGCTCCTGAAGTTGGGCGGCACGCACCCCGGCATTCAGAAATG
>JANXMD010000411.1 GCA_025354845.1 Verrucomicrobiota bacterium
GGGTTGCGCGCCACTGGCTAAAAAGCTGGGGTTCGAGCGGGTCGTGGAATTGAAGTGGTGGGAAAGTTTCGGACACGGCGATTGGAAGGTCACGTTGGTGCCCGGGAAACACTGGGGCGCACGAACCCTTCGCGATGCGCATCGCGGGTGGGGCGGATTCGTCCTCGAGCACCGTGGCCGAAGGATCTACCACGCCGGCGACTCCGCCTACTTCGATGGCTTTGCCGAAATCGGCGCTCGGATGCGCCCTGAAGTGGCCTTGATGCCGATCGGCGCCTACTACCCCGACTCCTTCCGTCACGTCCACATGGGACCGGACGAGGCCTTGCAGGCGTTTCGCGATCTCGGCGCCGACTGGCTCGTGCCCATGCACTACGGGACCTTCAAATTGAGCTTTGAGGCAATGGAGGAACCGGAACGGTGGCTTCGACAGTTGGTCTCGGAGGCGCGTCTCACGCGCCATTTGCGAGTACTGGAAGAGGGCGTTCCGGAACGGTTTTAGACACCGATCGGAATCCTCGACGCATCCCTCTCGGCATCTGCGTTCATCAGCGGTTAGAACTGCCGTTTTCAGGTTCAACGTTTCAACTCGCTCACGCGCGCTGAGCCACGAGGACAGTGTCGGCCTCGGGATGGGATTGCGACGCAGGGGACCGTTCCAGTTCGCAGCGGATGCGCACCAGCGTGGCGGCGGGGCCGTCCTTCACCGCCTCGATGTTCAGGCGGCTGCACAGCCGCACACGACAGGCCGGGGTGCCCACCAGCGGCTGCGGAGCCATCACCAGCAGCGTCGCGCCATGATGCTCGGTGAGGCGCGCGAACCGATGCCACGTGGTGGCGGCGATGCGGCGGAGCTGAGCGGCGGGGGCACCGGACAGGTCGAGCACCACCTGGGGGAGATTGCGATCGCGCAGGAGCAGATCAGCCGCCTGAATGGCCTGGGCGGCATCGGTGCAACGAACCCAAAGCAGGCGCTCCAGACAGGCGGGGTCGGCGGCATCGACGTCGAACCCGTCCACGGCATCGACCAACGCCAGAAACCCGCCGTCGGCCGCGGTCCGCTCAATCAGGCGATGCAGCATGGGCACCGCACCGGCACCTCGGCCGCCGGTGACCACCTCGCTGATCCGCCCCCGCGGCCAGCCGCCATCGAGCACCGCATCGAACCGTTCCAAGCCCGCCGGCAGGCCCTCCCGGGACGCTACACGCCGGGCCGAGTGGGCCTTCGGAAAGCGCTCCGCCAACACCCGACGGAGGTCGATGATCTGGGCGTTGGCGGCCATGCGGTGTCCCCGAAAAACCATTCCGAGGAGGGACAGCGTACTGCGCCGCCGACCCCGGGAAATCGGAATCTTGGGGGACAGCCTATCCCCTGCCTCGGACACTTGCGGTCCGACGTTCACCACCCCGTCCCCAAAAACAGCCTCTCATTCCTGTTGCGTCGCTGGCGGTCGATCCTAACCTCCGCGCCAATTTGCTGCCGCCACCGGCCGCGACCGACCCCACATGATGAAGGCCATCCTCGCCCTGGAAGACGGAACTACGTTTAGCGGAATCGCCTTTGGTGCCCGCGGCACCACGGATGGCGAGGTGTGCTTCAACACCTCGATGACTGGCTACCAGGAAATCCTCACCGATCCCTCGTACAAAGGGCAGATCGTCACCATGACCTACCCGCTCATCGGGAATTACGGCGTGAACGATCAGGATGTAGAGTCGTGGGCCCCGCACGTGGGTGGTTTCGTGGTGCGCGAGCTCTCCCCCGTGGTGAGCAACTGGCGCGCAGACCGCAGCCTGCATGAGTATCTCGAGCAGAACGGCATTCCGGGTATCCAGGGCATCGACACCCGCGCGCTGACCCGCAAGCTGCGCGTCCGGGGCTCGCTCGCAGGCTGCCTTTCCACTACCGGTCTCACGCCCGAAGAGGCCGTGGCCCGCGCCAAGTCCTGGGGCGGCATGGCCGGTCGGGACTACGTCTCGGACGTCACCCACAAGGAAGCATTCGTCTGGGATCCCGAGGACCTCGATTCTGCTGCCTTCTCCCTCACCCAGGCCCCAGTCGCCCCCAACCCTCGGAACGTCCGCCTGCCCATGCCCGCGGCCGACATCCTCATCGTCGCCTACGATTTTGGGATGAAGTACAACATCCTTCGCCGTCTTCGCCAAAAGGGCTTCCGCATCCAGGTGGTGCCCGCCCACACCCCGGCTGCCGAGGTGCTCAAGTACAAGCCGGCCGGCGTGTTCCTCTCCAACGGCCCCGGGGATCCCGCCGCCCTCACCGGCATCGTTCGCGAAGTGAAAACGCTGGTGGACACCGGCATTCCGATCTTCGGCATCTGCCTCGGTCACCAGATTCTCGGCCAGGCCTTCGGTGGACGCACCTTCAAGCTCAAGTTCGGTCATCGTGGCGGGAATCAGCCGGTGAAGGACTTCGAGTCCGGCCGTGTGGAAATCACCTCGCAGAACCACGGATTCGCGGTCGACGCCACCTCCCTGCCCTCCGACGTGTCGGTGAATCGCATCAATCTCAACGACCAGACCGTCGAGGGGTTGCGTCACCGCACCAAGCCGGTGTTCTGCGTGCAATACCACCCGGAAGCCTCTCCCGGGCCACACGATTCCACCCCACTGTTTGATGAATTCCGCACACTGATCGAGCGGAAGGGATGAACGTTAGTTTTCCGAGACTTTCCGGGAAACCGTTTGACGGGCTAGTGTGGTGAGGGCTAAACACTGTCAACCGACCTATGCCTAAGCTGGTAGTCCTCACCGTTGGCTTCAACGAACGCTCACTCGACGTGAAGCCCGACAAGACCACCATTGGTCGTCTCGAAGACAATCAGTTCTGCCTCGCAGAACCTTCTGTCTCGAGTCATCACTGCGAAGTCTGGTCCAAGGGCGACGAAATCGTCGTCAAGGATCTCGGCTCCACCAATGGCTCCTTCGTCAACGAGAAGCAGCTGGAAGCGGGCAAGGAGGTCGCCCTCCGTCCCGGCCAGATGCTGCGCCTTGGCCAGATCGAGCTCCGTTACGAAACCGGCAAGAAGCAGACGGAGCAGGCCCGGGCAACGGTCAAGATCGGTGAGGCCGGTGGTCAAACCATCGTGATGTCGAAGAACTCGGCCTTCGCCAAGAAGAGCAACAATCTGAACAAGATCTTCCTGGCCGTCGGTGCGCTGCTGGTGGTCGTCATCGTCGTGCTGCTGGTCAAGGCACTCACCAGTGTCAGCGGGCCGGGGCAGTGAGTTGTCCGTGATCGGTAATCGGTAATCGGTAATCGGTGGCCGACAGTCTGAGGGGCAGCCCGACCGTGGGTCGGTTTCGGCGTTCCTCTTCGTTCGTTGGGTACTCCTGCGTTCCGGAAGTACGATTCTCTCAGGCTCATGTCTTCAGGTTTCCAAATCCTTGTCCGTAAGGGTTTCCTTCACACGCTCCGGTTCCTTCCCGCACTACCTTGGATGGCGGGAGCTGCGGAGCCGGATCCAGCGCAGTTTCAGATCGATCCGGCCCTCGAGATCACGCTGTGGGCGGCGGAGCCGAAGATCGTGGATCCGGTGGCGCTTTGCTGGGATGCCGATGGCCGCGCCTACGTGGCGGAATGTCGCGACTACCCCTTCGGTGTGGGCCCCAACGGCAAGGTTGGCAGCACCATCCGCCTGCTGGAAGACACCGATGGCGACGGTAAGCCGGATCGCTCGACTGTATTTGCCAAGGATCTGAGCTACGCCACCAGCGTCACTCCGTGGAACGGGGGCGTGCTGGTCACCGCACCGCCGGTTCTCTGGTTCCTCAAGGATACCGACGGCGATGGCGTGGCCGACGTGCGCGAGGCCTTGGTCACTGGCTTCAAGCTGGGGGTCTCCGACAGCCTCGCGAACGGCCTTCGTTACGGCCTCGATCATCGCATCCATGGCTGCAACGGCGGAAACGGTGGCACGCTGTTGTCGAAATCGGCGGCAGCCGCCACGGCGCCGCTGGAGCTCGGTGAAGAGGATTTCGCCTTCGATCCCGAGACCGGCATCGTCGCGCTCACCCACCGCAGCGGTGGCGGGTTTGGTCAGGCCGTGGACGACTTCGGGCACACGTTCCTCACGTACAACATCAACCACCTTCAGCATCCAATCCTGTCCCTGGATCAGGTGCGGCGGTTCAGTGGTTTCCCTCCCCTCGCGACCACGGTGTCCATCTCCGACCACGAGGAGATGAGCCGGATCTTTCCGATTTCCGATCCCGTCACCCGCCCCAATCACCCCGAACAATCCGGTCACTTCAGCGCCGCCGGCGGCATGGGCATGATGGCGTCAGCAGAATTCCCGGCGGAATATCGTGGATCGGTGTTTGTCTGCGATGTCGTGGGCAATCTCGTCCATCGCGACAAAATCACCCCCGTTGACGACCAGTTCGTCGGCAGCCGCAGCGACGGCGAGACAAAGCGTGAGTTTCTCGCCAGCCGCGATCCCCACTTTCGACCGGTGTCGGTGGAGACCGGACCCGACGGCGCGCTGTACGTCGTCGCGATGCAACGGGCGGTGATCGAACATCCCGACTACATCGGCGAGGCCCTCAAGGCGAAGCTCGACCTTCGGGCGGGTTCCGATCAGGGACGCATTTGGCGCATCACGCCCAAGGGTGGGTTGAAGACCGTCACTCCGCACCTCGGCAAGGCAACCGATGCGGAACTGGTCAAGCAACTCGGCAATGCCAATCAGTGGTGGCGCCTCACTGCTCAGCGGTTGCTGATCCAACGCAAGGCCACCACGGCGATCCCGCCGCTCCGGAAGCTCGCACGGGAATCCATGGACCCGCTCGCGCGCCTGCACGCCTTGTGGACGCTGCGCGGGCTCAAGGCGTTGACCGGCGAGGACGTCCGCATTGCACTCGGCGACACCAATCCTGGGGTGCGCGAGAACGCCCTCCTCCTGGCCCAGGATTTTGTCGAGGCCGACCCAGCGCTTCAGGAGGCTGTCCTCCCTCTCGCCACCGACATGGCCGCGCGCGTCCGGTTTCAATGCGCGCAAACCCTCGCGTTCGTCCCCAACCCATCCGCCGCCGGCGCACTGGTGGAAATCCTCAGAGCCGGGGTCCGTTCCCCCTGGACACGCATGGCGGTGCTCTCCTCGATGAAGCCGTCGGATCCACGTTTCCTTCTAACCCGCTTTTTCCTCTTCGATACGTTTCGCAAAGCGAACGACAGCACGATGCTCGATGTGGGCCATGACTTGGTGGAGCTCATCGGCGCGCGCGCCGCCGAATCTCCTGAGGATGTCCTCTGGGTATTGCTGAAAACCGATGGGTCCCTCTCACGTGGCATGCGGCTCACCTTCCTCGAGTCTCTCGCCGACGGAATCGCCCGCGGCGGAAGCTGGCCGAAGCTGAGCATCGCCATCGAACGCCATGTGAAGCAGCTCACCTCGTCGGCGGATTTTGCCGAGATGCGCCCGCTGCTGCGGCTGTGCCGTGGATGGAAGATCCCGCTCACTGAACGCACGCTCCACACTCTCGACGCCGCGGCCGAAACCGCCACCAACAGCGCGATCCCCATTTCCATGCGACTGCCCGCGCTGGAACTGGTGGCACTGGGCAATGCCACCAACGCCGCGGTCCTCGCGCTCGAGTTGATCGATGCCCAACAACCGCCCGAGTTGCAGGCGGCCGCGCTCAGGAGCCTCGACAAACTTCCGGTGGATTCCATTGGCGAAAACCTGTTGAAGCGTTGGCGCACCCTGGCCCCGGCCGCACGACCCGACGCCATCAACCTCTTGCTGGCTCACCGCCAATTTCACGCCGCCCTGCTCACCGCGATGGAGTCAGGCTCGGTAACGCTCGGCGAACTCAATCTCGACCTCGAACAACGCCGGCGTCTGCTGCGCGAGAGCACACCCGAGAATCAAGCCCGCGCCTCCAAACTCCTCGGTGATGCCGAATACGCCAACCGCAAAACCGTGGTCACCGAATGGCTGGCAAAACTTCCGGCCTCGGGCGACGTGAAGCGCGGCAAGGTGGTGTTCGAATCCACCTGCTCCCGCTGCCATCGCGCTGGGGGGATTGGCAGTCGCGTCGGCCCGGATCTCTCCGCGGTCGCCCAGCGCAGCGTCGAGGACATCCTGTCGAACATTCTCGATCCGAATATGGCCATCAACCCGGGCTTCGTGGCTTATACGGTCGAGACCCGCGATGGCGAATCCCAAACCGGCCTGCTCGGAGTGCAGACGCCGGACACCATCGTCCTGGTCCAAGCCGGCGAGATCCGTCAGACCTTCCCCCGCAAGAACGTGGTGAAGATGCAGTCCGAAGGTCGCTCCCTGATGCCCGAAGGCCTGGAAGCCGGCA
>JANXMD010000476.1 GCA_025354845.1 Verrucomicrobiota bacterium
TGCACTTCCTCCCGACGCAGGCCGGCTGGTGCTCATCGACCTACCGGGTGGCGTGGCGGAGGATTCGTCCTGGCTTACCTCGCTCGACGCGTTGCTCCAGCGCCTTCCCTCGGCCCGGTTGCACTTGGTGCTCAATGCCTCGTATGACGCCGCCATTCTCCAGAAGCAGGTGCGAGCATTCTCGGGGCTTCCCTTGGTCGACGTCAGTTTCACTCACCTGGATGAGGAGAGTCGGGCCGGCAAGATCTGGAACCTGCTGCTAGGCACAAATTGCAGACCCGGTTTCTTGGCGGGGGGGCAGAATATTCCGGGCGACTTCAGCCGGGCCGATGCGCGGGGACTGGTGCAGCGAATCCTGCCGTCAATTGGGGTCAAAACCCGAGGAACTCTCAATGAAATGCCACATGGCAAGCCGGCTGCTGTGCTGACTTCGAAGGCAATCGAATGAAGAAATCCATGATGCTTGGCGGGTTGGTTGGGTTCCTCCTTGGGACGAGCCTGGCGTTGTTCCAGGGCTGCCCGTGGTCGGTCGTCTTCTGGCGGGCCTCGGCGTCCGCCCTTGTTTGCGGGCTCATGCTCCGCTGGTGGATGCGCCAGTGGTTGTCCGGGTTTCGCGCCTCTCAGGAAGCCGCTCGTCTTCGGACGACGGCCAAGAATTGACCCTTGCTGACCCATGGTCCCTCCAGCCGCCCCACCCCCCGGCCCGTTTCCCGTCGCACGGAACGTCCATCAAGCCTCGCTGCGTTATCAGCAGGCGGCGATGGGCTCGTCCCACGAATCGGAATTAATCGAGGAGAACCTGCCCCTAGTCCGCCACATCGTTGGACGTCTCGCTCTTTCGCTGCCGTCGCACATCGACGTCGACGACCTCCACAGCTCCGGGTTGGTCGGCCTTCTCAACGCGGTTCGTCAATTTGATCCGACCGCCGGAAGTTCTTTTGCTTCCTACGCACGTGTCCGCATTCGCGGCGAGATCTTCGACCAGCTCCGCCGTATGGACTGGGTTCCGCGCTCGGTGCACGAGAAGGCCCGCAAGATCGAGGCGGTCATCGCCGAACTGGAGCTCGCTAAGGGTGAACCGCCCTCCGAGGCCGAGGTGGCCACGGCGATGGGTCTGTCCACCAACGACTACCTGCGGATGCTGGACGAGATCCGTCCCGCCACCTTTGTCTGTCTCGATGCGGTGATGAATTCGGAGGACGATCCGGATCGAACACACCACGAGGTCGTCGCCCATCCGACACAAGCGGATCCTTCCGAAGACACCGAACGCTCGGAGATGGCGGAAATGCTCAACGACCAGCTCGACCAATTGCCTGAAATGCAGCGGAAGGTGATGGCGATGTACTATTTTGAAGACCTCCGACTTCGCGAAATCGCGGCGGTCTTCAGCGTCACTGAATCGCGCATTTGTCAGATCCACGCTCAGGCGATCCTTACGCTGCGGGCCCGTCTCCGTCGCTTGGTTGAAGCCTGATTTCATCCCATGACAATCATCATCGGCGCGATCGTCGTCATCGTCTCAGTACTGGGCGGTTTCATGATCGCCGGCGGAAGCCCCTCCGCACTCATCCAGCCGTCCGAGTTTGTGGTCATCCTTGGTGCAGCCGCCGGCGCGATGATCATCATGGCTCCGAAGAAAGTTCTGATGGATACCGTCGGACAAACGCTGGGTGCGCTGAAGGGCGGCTCCGTCTCCCGCGCGGGCTACGACGAGCTGTTCAAGGCCCTCTACGAAATCTTCATGCTCGCCCGCCGGAACGGCATGATCGCGCTCGAGGATCACGTCAGTAATCCAACCAAGAGCTCGATTTTCAGCAAATACCCGCTTTTCCTGAAGAATCATCACGCGGTGGAACTTCTCTGCAGCTCCATCCGCCCGCTGGTGGATGGTCGCGTCAAGCCGGATCAGTTGGGTGCCCTGATGGATGCGGAGCTCAATTCCTACGAGGAGGAACACCACCAGCCAGTCGAGCTGCTCACCAAGGTCGGTGATGCAATGCCCGGATTCGGAATCGTGGCGGCGGTGCTCGGCATCGTGAACACCATGGCCGCGATCAATGGTCCGGTTGAAGAAATCGGTCATCACGTCGCCGCGGCGCTCGTCGGTACCTTCCTCGGGATTCTCATCGCCTACGGCTTTATCAGCCCGCTGGCCGGTGCGCTCACCCTGCTGGGCCAGGCGGAGATGTGTTATCTGCGGTCGATCTCGCAATCGCTCATCGGCTTCGCCAACGGCGCCCCTCCGATGATGGCCGTGGAAATCGCCCGACGCAGTCTGCCGAGCGACATGAAACCGGGCAGTGAGGAGTTTGAGCAGATGCTCAAAGCTGCCGCCAAGTAAGGCGTTCTCCGCACCGGATCGTTATGGCCCTCAAGAAACACGCTCATCATGGCGGCAGTTGGAAGGTCGCCTATGCCGACTTCGTGACGGCGATGATGGCGCTCTTCCTGGTGCTGTGGCTGACCTCGCAGGATCAGGCGGTGAAGGACGCAGTGGCCAAATCCTTCCGTCACAAATTCTCCGCGATGACCGCGGGATCCATGGGTCTCATGCCGACCAAGAAGGCGCTCGCAACGCGACAGAATGGCGGCAATTTCGACTCCCCTGCGGCGATGGAACTCGACGTCCTCCGACGCATCGCCCAGGACATCATCCGAACCATTCAATCGAATCCCGACGACAAGATGACCGATGCGCCCATGAAGGTGGACATCGTTCCCGACGGCCTCCGGTTGAGTCTCTTCGATCGCAATCAGAAGCCGCTGTTCGAACGGGATTCCTCGACGCTCACCCCGTACGGCGACTTCGTCTTCTCCACGCTGGCCTGGCATCTCGGCAGGTTCACCAACGATTTTGGTGTCGAGCTGGAAGGGCACACCGAGTCGGGCGGCGCTCCGTCGAAGGATGGTGTGGACAGCTGGGACATCTCGACCTCCCGAGCCAACGAGGCGCGGCGAAAGCTGGTTCGCCACGATGTTCCGCCCGAACAGATCCGCATGGTGGCGGGATTCGGCGACACCGAGCCGCTTCCCGGAATGCGCAAAGAGGATGAGCGAAACCGCCGCGTCACCGTGTTGCTGCGCATGCGCAACGAGAAGCAAAAGTAGCTGTGAAGATCGTTCCCGCATCCACCTTTGTTCCGCTGGGCGGAAGGCTTCAGCTGCCCGTGACGCCTGCCAACTCCGGGAATCCGGCGACGCGTCCCTTTGCGGCGCTGTCGGCGACGGAGTCGTCCGCGTCTGATTCCTCACAGCGTCCACAGGCCGGCTCCGGACAGTCGGCGCCGACCTCTCCGGGTCCGACGTCCGCCGCATCCCACGCGCCGGCCACACTGCACCTTGAGCGCGACGGCGATCGCATTACCCACATCGAAGTGCGTTGCGGTTGTGGCGAAGTGCATCGGGTCGCCTGCACCTACTGAGCGGGTGCCTCGGGGCCGCATCGGCTCGTCCACAGCTCCGTTCCCGCTCCGTCTCCCCTCCGGCAAATTCCGCCCTGCACGTCTGGCAGGAATTGCCGCACCAAGGAGTCGCCGTCGCCAAAAACGGGTGAAAAGGGGCTAAAAGATGAGTTCTTCCGGGTGGCACGCGCGGTGCTTCACGGAAAGTCATGAACGTCAGCCTTTACCAGGCAGCCGCCGCGATGAATGCGCATTCGCGTTGGCAGGAGCTGATCGCAGAGAATCTTGCGGCCTCGTCCACGCCCGGTTTCAAGAAGAACAACATCTCTATTTCGGCCACCGAATCGGGGAAGTTCGTTCTACCCGGCGGCCAGAAGGCCACCTATGCGCTGCCTTCGGCCACGGCGGTCACGAGTTTTAGTCCCGGTGAAATCAAGTCTTCCAATGGCAGGACCGACATCGCGATCGACGGCCCAGGCATGTTTGAGATCCAGCTTCCCGACGGTTCGATGGCCTACACCCGCGACGGTGAGTTCCAGGTAAACACCCAGGGCCAGTTGATGACCAAACAGGGCCACCTCGTGATGGGGCAGGGCGGTCCGATCCAGTTGGATCCGCGCAATCCGGCCCCGCCGTCGATCTCCGCGTCCGGTGAAGTCAGCCAGGGCACTGACAACAAGGGGCGGATTCATATTGTTGAATTTCCCGATCCGAAGGTTCTGGAGACCGCCGGTGGCGGCTACTTCAAGCCGAAG
>JANXMD010000501.1 GCA_025354845.1 Verrucomicrobiota bacterium
CGCAAGCTCCGCTCTCTGTCCACCTTGACTCCTGCGCTCCACCGCCCCGGTCACGAACCCTCCGGGCTCGTGAAGCGGTCGGCCCGCTGGGCGGGCCGTCGTCAAAGGCATCTTTTCCGAAGGAGGGGGAGGAGTTCTTCCACGAGGGAAGACATCAACTCCTCCCCCTCCTCCGGGAAAATCGTTTCGGGGACCGGGGGAGGCATTTCATTGGAGGCTACTATGGAAACCAGACACATCACCCTTGGACGAACGGTAATCACGCCGAATGCCCAAACAACCTTGCACCCGGAGGACGTACTCGAATCGCTGGGGCGTCATCTCCGGGGCGATTGGGGTGACTGCGGAAAGCATGATGCAGCGGAAAACGAGTTCGCCCTGGGCAAACGACTGCGCCTGTTCTCGGTTTACCATGACCGGCACGGGACGAAGTTTTGGATCATCACCGAGGCCGACCGCAGCTCGACCTGTATCTTGCTGCCGGAAGACTACTAATCGGCCCGGCCGCCGCTTCGCGGTGGCGGCCATTTTCTTTCGGGAGGCCTGCTGAATCGCCGCGCTCGCGACCACGTCGCTCGCGTCAGTTTCCACCCGGCCTTGGTTAAGTCGCGCGATTTCGAATCACCCAGCCCCCCAAGGCCCGCCCTTTGTCCAAGAGCCCGGCGAATTGCCTTCAATTCGCGCCGCGGCGGCGGCCGAAAGCAGGAAATCCCCGGCCACCCGCACGACTTCCGAAAAGTCTGGCGTCGGCTCGGTCCGGACGACTTTTCGCCAGAACGCCTTCCACTGGGTGTGCTTGATGGGTTCGACCGCAAAGGCGGTGCTCAGTCCGATGGGAACAGTTGCTGGAATCTCCGTACGTCGCCGGGCGAACGTCGCGGCGATGGCCCGCGCCAACCGCTCGCCTTGGAAATCAAACCGCTGCGAGAGCAGCCAGACGTCGAAGTAGTCTTTCATCCGGGTATTGCGCTCGCCCAGGGAAACCATCGCCTCGAACTTCTCCGCCAGCGCGGTCTCTTTGGTGTAGGCCCGCAGCAGGGGCTTAGGCATTTCGAGCAAGGTGGGAAACTCAATCTCCTCGGGCTCCACCGTGAACGCGTCGCCGTAACCAATGTCGGCCTGCACCGGGATGCGGGCGTTGCCAACCCGCGCCCGAAGCGTGACCCGGACGCCGACGTATTCCTGTTCGGCGCGGATCGGCGCCGCCTTGATGGAGTCCTCCTCGAACTGGCCGCCGTCGTCGTCCACCGGCACGGCGCGAATTTCGAGGAGATCCTTCGAACGCCGGGTAGCTTCCGTCACCAGAAATTCCCTGCCGTGACAAAATGTTTGCGGGATTTCGCTGGCACCGGTGTAAGCGACTTCAGAGAGGGGCATTTCGCCACTCCTGAGCGACAAATCACACAGCAACACAAAACACACTATGAAAACCAAATTGAACCTCCTGAGCCGCCTCGCCGTGGTCATCGTCACCCTGATTTCGCTAGGGGGACTCTCTGCGCGTGGTGAAGATCAACACCTTGCCATGAAGGGGGCGCAGCACCTTCAGTATCTCAACAGCCCTGAGCAGGCGAAGGCCCTCAAGTCTGGAGACACCATCGCCATGGCGTGTTCGATGTGCAAAAACGTTTCGGTCACCCGGATCGAACGGCAGAAGGGGCGTGAACTCCTTACGCCAGGTTCGAAGCACGAGTGCTCGATGTGTGGCGGGACCGTTGAGACGGTTGGCCAACGCATGGACAAGAAAGAAATCATCAAGCACACCTGCAGCAAGTGTGGCGGTGAATCCGCATACTGCTGCGCCACCAAGCGCGACGGTGCAAAGACCGAAGGCATGGAGACGAAGTAATCCTCGCTCGCAGGACCTGACCTCACGTAGTTGGAATCCCCACTCCCAATCACCACCTCGGGTGGCGATTGGGAGTTTGTGCGTTCAACCGGAGCAAAAAAGTTGAGGGATTTGGACGGCTGCGGTGTAGGCGACAATGAAGGGCGACGAAAACCGCCGCCCGCGTCGAAAAAGCTCAATCGAACTATGAAGACACTGAAAGTTGCCCTGACGACCGTCACGCTTGTTGCTTCGGCTTGGATCGTTACCACGGCTGCTGATGCGCTGCTGTTTCCACGCGCTGCGGCAAACTCTGCCCGGATAGCCGAAGGGACCAACGTGGCGCCTGCGAACCATGAAGGGATCCATGCAATGGGTTGCATGGTATCCTCGCACGGAGCCGACGCTTCCACAGAGGCAATGGCGCATTGCAAGACCATGAAGAAAGACCATGCTGCCAAGAGTTGCTGCCATTGATCCGAAAGCGCAACGCGGCGGGTTCACTCGCCGCTTTTTCCCATGAATGCTCCCGCTCAAAACGAGACCGACGCGAAACTGACCGTCCTGCTGAAGGAGGCGCATCCGAGCCCTTCATTGCCACCGCGCTTCCAGGAAGGGGTGTGGGCGCGATTGGCTAGCCTCGAAGCAAAATCACCGATCAGGAACGAGGCCGGGTGGTTTGAGCAGTTCGTCGCCGGTTTGCTCCGACCCGCGTACGCGTCGGTGGTTGTCGCCTCCGTGATGCTTCTGGGCGCATTGCTTGGAGTGCGGAACGGGGAGCAGTCGACGCACCGGGTTGAGCAAGACCGGTATCTGGCGGCGGTCAGCCCATTTCATCGGCCGGCTCCATGAGAAGCCTTCATCCGTTCCGAATACTGATTCTGGCCATGCTGGTGGCCGCCTCGGCCTTTGCTGCCTGTTTTTCGATCGCCTCATGTGCGAAGCGGCACGGAACGAGGGAATCTGACGATCTCGCCTGGTTGTGCAGCGAGTTCCATCTGTCGGAACCAGAACTAAGTCAGGTTCGAGCCCTACACGCCAGCTATCTCCCGAAGTGCGAGGCGATGTGCGTTCGAATCGTCGAGAAGAACCGGGAGCTTGGCAGCCTGCTCAACGGGGTGAAGGAGGTCACACCCGCGGTGGAACAGAAATTGGCAGAAGTCGCCGCGCTTCGGGCAGAGTGCCAGGCTCAGATGCTCAGGCACTTTTTGGAGGTCTCTCGAACCATGTCTGCCGAGCAGGGGGCGCGATACCTTATCATGATGGAGCGGCTTACCCTTGATCCTCGGGGCCAATCGCGGGACGACATGATGCACTCCATCCATGAACATCCCTGAATTGGATGCCCAGGATCGGGAGGACATGGCCCTCCTGGTCACAGGAAAAGAGAGCGCTCTCAACTCAATCATGGACCGGCATGCGGGACCGTTATTTGGATTTCTTTACCGGTTCGTTCGCGACGAGGATGCGGCACAGGATTTGGCGCAGGAAACCTTCGTCCGGGTCTTCCAGAACCGATCTCAGTTCGATTCCGACCACCTGTTTTCCACCTGGTTGTTCACCATCGGTGCGAACCTGGCCCGCAATCATCTGCGTTCCAAATCCCGTCGTCCTGAGGATTCGCTGGAGGCGAAGCCAGATGACGATGGATTGAGCTTCGGTGATACGCTAGTGGCACCAGGAGACACTCCAGAGGTGCATGCTCAGCGAATGGAACAGCAGAAGGCGGTCAGGGATGCTGTGGCTGCACTTCCTGATGACCTTCGCGAAGCCGTCCTGCTCTGTGAATTGGAAGAACGATCCATCTCCGAGGCGGCATGCATTTTGTCGACGACCGGGAAGGCTGTTGAGTCCCGTCTCTACCGGGCTCGACTCAAACTTCGCTTGTGTTTAGCAAAATGGTTGTCGTAGATCGGATCCAGGATTCTCTGGCAACGGGTTGAAAACTGAATCTGATTTTTATCAGAGCTTAGTCTTAGTAGGCCACCGATCCGTTTTCGACCCTTCTGCTTCATTCGAGCACTCCTTCCAGATACGGGCGCATGACGTTGAGCACCCGGCAGACGCGGGCGAAGCGGTAGATGTCTTCGGTCGTCACCTGCTTCTTTCTCCACGCGTCTTTCAGCGCCTCGATGGCGGTCTTGGTGCCGATCTGGTTTCGGAACTTGAAGCAGTCGGCCACTGTCTTGGCGGCGGAGTAGACTCGGACCGGCACCCCGGCGATAGTATGCGTCTCGACCCCTTCGCGAAACGCTGGCCCCGATAGGTAGTGAACCTTCAGCCGGAGGGAATCGATTCGTGGGGCGCGGGAATGGCTTTCAATGGCGATCCAGACCGCCCCGGGGCTTTCCGTGGTGAGCTCGTGGAACCGGAGTGCAGACAGGAGGCAAACCACGGCATCGGGCTTCCGCAGGGCCAGAAGGGCCAGGTCCTCATGGGACTCCAGCGGCGCGTCGGCGACGCGGTAGACGCCCCGGCCCATTTCCAGCAGCCGACCTTCGTGGGCAAGCTTGCGGATAGCGACCCGGTGCAGGGGCGACGAACGCACGCGGAAGAGCGCTCCCGACGCCGGTCCAGTTCGCTTTGTTTCCTGATTCGATCTCACTTCGGACAGTTTACAACATGTCGGTAGTTATCCACAAGTGACGACGTTTCAAGCGGCGCACTTCAATTTTCCGCTCGCCCGCTAGATTCAGTTTGTGGGCTCCGCATTCCACCGCAATCCTCATCTTCCATACGCCTAAACCGACGTTTGCCGCTGGAAGCGGCCCTCGTCGATTCCTCCTCGGAAGATGTCTTGTCCCGGTCGCCCGGGACCGGGCCTGACGGCCCGACGGCCTGGCCAATCCTTGGAGGCTAAGTCCAACTGGAATCATTAGCCTTCGTCGTTGGGCTCCTGTGGGCCCCTCCTCAGACCGTCGCTGTCCCGGTATCCACCGGGACGGAGCCTGACAGCTCCCATTTGAGCGCGGCTTCGCCGCCATACCTCGCCATAGCGGCCGGCTTCCTCCGTCTGCTTCATCCCCCTTCCACATCAACCCCAAAAACCGCAGGCTCCAGCCCAACAATTCAGGCACCACCCCGCCCACCTTTGGGCGACGCCAAACTCTGGCACCACCCGGGCCAAATATACCCCTTCCAACGTTTCTACCCCTTCCTCGCTGCGCGAGCACACATGATGCACCTTCGGTGCTCGAAGAAAACAAACACCATCGTATGCGCCTCTTTGGCAAATAGTTAACTCCGTTCACACCACGTTAACACGACCCTTCCTGATGTCGGTGGGCCGCTCATGGACTGAGAAGCCCTTGTTCGACCATCGTTGGCCCCAATTCGATCAACAGCTGCTGAAGTGTGGCAATCTGTTCGCGTTCATCGGTGCGGCTTTTCCACCCTGCCGAGAACCGCAATCGTGGCCTGACTTTGTCCCGGCCATTCGCGACGACGTGGATCAAACGCTGGAGTCCGGCATCGGTCCTACCGAAGGCCCCAGACTGCATGAGGGCAGAGTAGGAAATTGCCTGGCGATCAAAGGAATTCTGGTCACCGACCTGAAGGTATCCGGGGGTGGTTAGCGGGGCGAGTTGGGTCAGGATATTTGGGTCCTTAAGTTTGGCTCGGTAGGCGACCCTTCTGGCTTCACCGTTCGCCTGATCGACGGCTACCTTCACGTTGGCAGCATCGACCTGGAGACTCGCCTTTTGGAGGTCGAGATCCTGCTGCTGCTTGACCGCCTTGGCGTTAGCTGACGCCAGTATTCGGTCGGCCTGAAGCTTGGCGTCATTCAGAATCCGGTCGGACTCGGCAGAAGCCGTGGTGTAGGTAGCGGTGGTGGTCGCCTCGGCGGTCTTGTTGACAATCATTCTTTGCTGGGCACCTGCCTCCTGCATGGCCATGTCGGTCATCGCTTGGTCCAGAGTTTGCGAGCCTCCGGTGCTGCCCGACGGTGGAACCTTGATTCTTGCCTCGCTGATCAGATTGGCGAGTAGGGCGCGGGCGCGGTCAATTTTGACGCCCTCACGCGTGGCCCAATTGGAATCCGCTCGGGACGTGCCAAAAACCGTGGCATCCGGCGCGCCACTGGTGTTCGCCATACTCGCAAGCTGGCTTTCGAGGCGGCGTTCTCCCTCCACTTTCGAAATGACTACCGCCTCGTCGACCAGTTCTTTCAGATCGTGGTCGTAGAATCGCCGCGCGGAACTGACCAAATCCGGAAACGGTGCAACCTGTGTGCCGAGGGTGCTGGTTCGAAGGGACCTCGCATCTTGAGTTAGCGAGCGGAGTTTCGTGAGGATCTCTTCGCACGCGCCCCTGCTCCCTTTGACCGTTGCCACCGCAATTTTCTGTTGAGTTTGCGCAACTACGGTTTTCGTTGC
>JANXMD010000512.1 GCA_025354845.1 Verrucomicrobiota bacterium
CACTGATGGCCTTCTTAATTTTTTCGGCTTCCTTCTCCAACTCATCAACTGTCCGCAAAGCGCGCTCAACGTCTGTCCCTGCCAACCAGCCCGCAACTATCGCAACGTCTGCTTGGTTTTGGCTCACTACGCCCTCGGTCAATCCGCGAAGAATCCGAACGCGATGCTTGCAAAACATGCCGTTCTCGCCTGCGGGACATGTGCAATAGGCCGAAATCTTGTCAGCGTCGCGTCGCTTGACTGTGATGCGATAAGGCTCGGCTGCTGAACCTTGCACTAAGAATTCGTAGGTATCCATAAGCGTGTGTGTGGTCGAGTGGCCTAACGTGCCGGGTGAGCCGCCGCCAGCCGCTGATGGTGGATTGGAAGCTGCGGGCTCATGGCGGTTGGCTCGAACCGATGGTTGAACTAAGCCGCTACGCGGCGGTTTGGTGACTGAGCTCAGTGATCGTGTTCGTATGGGGGTTGTGATTGTGGAGGAATATGTAGGATCGGCGGTGCATGAAAAGCACTGTTTACGGGTTCCATTCCAAGTCCACTTCCATCTCTCCCCAACA
Organism: Verrucomicrobiota bacterium; assembly: GCA_025354845.1. GTDB lineage: Bacteria > Verrucomicrobiota > Verrucomicrobiia > Limisphaerales > UBA9464 > CAIVQB01. The sequence goes on from JANXMD010000512.1 coordinate 558, forward strand.
CCTCCGCAATGCCAAGGCGAGGCGTGGTGAGCAGTCTCCACCGCTGAGGGCCGGGGCCAAAGCTGACTCTCCAATACCTGGTGACGTCCCCACTGCCCGAACCACAGCCCGGGAGTTCGTCAACCCGCTGGATTACCAGCATCCCTTCGATTCCATGGCCCGGTTGGCCCAGACGCTGGCCCTGCGCTACGACGCCAACCGCACCCGCCACGCCTACTACCGTCAGGTGCGTTTGCTCCACCAGCATTTCACCACCGATCCGGCCCTGCTTACCGAGGCACAGCTCCGCGACTACTTCGTCTTCGTCAAATTCAAGAAGCACTGGAAGCCCAAGTCCATCCGCCAAGCCCTGGCTGCCATCCGCTTGTTCTTTGTCGATCTGCTCGGCCACAGGGACTGGAGCGTCTTCTCCCAGCTTCGGGTCAAGGATCACGACACCCTCCCTCCGGTCCTCACCCGCCAACAAGTTCGCGATCTCCTCGCCCACATCCGACTGCGCCGCTACCGCACGCCCATCAAACTCATCTACGTCTGCGGCCTGCGTCTCAGCGAGTGCCTGGCCCTGACCATTCACGACATCCGCGGGCCACAGAACCAATTGCTCATCCGCAACAGCAAGGGTCATCAGGACCGGGTCGTCCCGTTGCCCACCGCACTATGGCGTGAACTCCAACTGTACTGGGCCTTTCACCGACACCGGCTCCTGCTCTTTCCCAACGTCGGACGCGGGCACCACACCCCGCAGGCCACGGCTCAACGGATGCGAGAGGCGAGCGCTCCCATGCCGTGCTCGTCGCTCCAACGCCTGATGATTGTCGCCCGCAAAGAACTCCACCTCCCGGCGGCTTCCATTCATTCCCTGCGCCACAGCTTTGCCACTCATCTCCTGGAGGCTGGGGCGCACCTGCACACGATCCAACAACTCCTCGGCCACAAGCAGATCACCTCCACCATGGTTTACCTGCACCTCACGCACCAAACCACCCGCGAGGCGTTGGTGTTGATGGAGGATCTCTGCCGGGACTTGCCACGCTAAGTCCCCTCCTGTGTCCATCCGCCCCACCGTTCTGGGGGCGTTGCGTCAGTTCCTGCCGGATTTCCTGAGCGCGGCTCCGCCGCTTTCAGTCGAGCAACGCCGTGCGCTCTGGGCCATCACCCAGTGCCGGACTCCGGCCCTGGGCGGGAGGGTCTTTGCCTGCCACGACTGCGCTCCGCTTCGCTTCGCCTGGCATTCCTGCAATCACAAGGCTTGCCCCCAATGCGGGCGGGCCACCACGGCACGGTGGGTTCAGCGTGAGTTGACGAAGTTGGTCCACGCACCGTACTTCCTGGTCACCTTTACTTTGCCCGCCGAGTTGCGTGGCTGCTTCTTCGGGCCCCACGCCAGGGAAGCCTATGATCTGTTCTTCTCCGCGGTGGCCGGGGCGCTCTCTGGGAAACTGGCCTCCGACAAGGGACTGCGGGCAAGCGTCAACGGCTTCACCGCCGTGCTCCACACCTGGAACCAACAACTCGGCTTTCATCCCCACATCCATTGCCTGGTCCCGGGATGTGGATTCAACGCCAAGGGTCGTTGGGTCCGGGTGAAGAAGCCAGAGTTCCTCGTCTTCCTCCCCCACCTTCAAGCTGCCTTTCGCCAGCACCTCCACCGCCTCTTTCAAGCCCACGACTGGCAGGTGGACCCGGCGGTCTGGGGCAAGGACTGGGGCGTTCACATTCAGCCGGCGGGCAGTGGTGCGGCCGCCCTCAAGTACCTCGGCGCCTACGTCGCCCGCACCGCCATTGGCGATTGCCGCATCGTCAGCGTCACCGATTCCACGGTGAGCTTCCGCTGGAAGAACCGGGCCGCTGGCAACCGGGCGGAGATCCAGACGATTTCCGGCGTTGAGTTTGTCCGGCGTTACCTCCGCCACGTCCTGCCCCGTGGGTTACGCTCCATTCGCTACTACGGCTTCTGTCATCCCGCCGCCAAGCTCAACCGGCTCCGCGTTCAGCTTCACTCCGGTCGGGTCGTGGATTTGGGGGCGTTGCCATCGGTCTCGCCCCCCCCGAAGATCCTCCCCTTGTGTCCGTGCTGCCAAAAGCCCATGCACCTGCTACGGACTCTGCCTTCGCCCTGGCGTCAGCGGGGACCACCCAAGCGCACCGCCGTTGCGTCCACTCACAGATCATGAACCACGCCCTCACCCACTTTCCTATCACGGGTTGCACTCTGCTTTTGTCGCGTGGCTCTCCAACACACCTCACCGGGCTAATCCGGCTCCAACTGCAGCCTGATTTCCGCAACCAAACGGCCCGTTTAGCTCAAGTGTGGCTCGCCAGTCGATGCGAGAAGCGTCGGTTCCTATATAATACCTGGGAATCGACTCCCTCCATCGCTTCCACGCAGGCCGATCCCATAACACAAGCGCCATAGCGCTCCCAACCTCGGCCCGACTCCCACCGGGCTTGTTCAACCAAGGGTGTAGTTGCTGGCTCCTCCCGCTACGCGGGATCCGCAGCAATACACCCTTTAATGTTGGCGTACAGATCATCGTGATGAATCCGGTGCAGCGGTCGAATGCATGAGTTAGTCTCCTCGCCGGCTTGGGCCGAAAAAGTGGATCAGAACGACAACGATGAGCAAAATGAGGACCAGCGTTTCCGCTGGGCTCAGCGAAGCCGTTGCAGCAAACCGCTGCTTCGCGCCGACATTGACAAACCCAAGTATCACACAACTTTACCCTCCGCCTAACGAGAAGCTCTGGGGCACCGGGTCCCGAGCCCGGAAATGAAAGCACACTGCGATCCCGGCGTTCCCAGCAGCGTCGTGTTCGGCCATCCCGTCAGATCCACTTGGAGAAGGCAGCGGCATCCATATCAATGTCCGCAAGAATCTTGCTCATCAAACCCGGTCCAATGGTCTCCCCGGCATGAACAGGAACAACCGTCCGCCGGCCATCCGAATGCTGCAGAAAGTGGTGGCTGCCCTTGATCCGAAGGACACCGAATCCCGCCCTTCTCAACGCGACAATCACCTCACGGCCCCGCAGTCGAGGAAGTCGCGACATGGTCACACGGTGATCCGCTGAACCCCCACGAACTCAAATCCAAGAGGAGCCGAACCGTCGACCTCCAGGCAAAGCTCGATGGCCTCGCGAACCCGGACTACTAACTTGTCGAGAGATCGAGCCTGGGTGTGGCAACCCGGCAGTGCGGGCACACTGGCCACGTAGTAGCCCTCCTCGTCACGCTCGACGA
>JANXMD010000582.1 GCA_025354845.1 Verrucomicrobiota bacterium
GCGGCGACGCGATCGCCCGCCTTGAAGCCGAGCTCCGCGGCATCCTCGGCCGCGATGAAGATGGCATCGCGACCGGCGCCGGTGAGCGGATCCACCTCGGCGTAGATGAGGGTGTTGAATTGTTTGCCCCGTCGGGTGGAAAGCATGAACTGCCGTCGCGGAGGGGCGGAGCCGTCCTCGGGATCCGCCGGCGCCGGGCTGCGGGGGAGATCGATCACCTTGAAATGCGCACGGCCGTCCGGCGTCGCAAACGCGCCGTCATCGCACAGGCGCGCTCCTCCGTACTGGATGGCGTCTCCGGTTTTGGTGAGGGTTTCGCATCCCGCATAGAAGGGAACGACCCGGGCGATCTCCGTCCGAATCTCGGGTCCGGTGGTGCAGCCGAGCAAATGCGCGCGCTCCGGATGCGCAGCGGCGGCGGCATCGCGCAGGATCTGCCACTCCGCCCGGGCCTCGCCCACCTGGCGGGGAATCTCGGGACTGAACGCGATGCGTCGTTCGGTGGTAGTCTCGATGCCTCCGCCGCTTTGCTCGTAGCGCGTCTGCGCCGGAAGCAGCAGCACGATGTCAGCGGGTTCGAGGAACATCTGGTCATTGAGCAGGATGTCCTGATGCACGCGAAACGGCACCGCCTCCAGCGCCCGGGCGACGTGGTCGGGCTCGGGAAGCGTGCGCAGGAAGTTTCCCCCGAGACACCACAGGAGATCGAGCTCCCCTCGATGTCCGGCTTCCACCATGTCCACCGAGGTCATTCCAGGCCAGGTGGGAATCTCAAATCCATACTCGCGTGACAACGCAGCACAGGTTTCCGCCGTGAGTGGCTTGCCACCGGGCAGCGCCGTCGAATAGCAGCCCATCTCCGCGCCGCCCTGCACCGAGCTATGACCGCGGATCGGCATCAGTCCGGTCTTCTCCCGGCCGACGTAGCCCATTGCCAGGCCGAGATTGAGAACGGCGCTCACCGCATCGCCACCGTAGGCGTGTTGTGTGATGCCCATGCTCCAGACGAACACGGCGTTGCGCGACCTTCGGAGCAGCGTCGCGAATTCCTGCATCGCGGCACGGGGCAATCCGGCCTGTTTTTCAAGGGCCTCGAACTCCAGCGACCGCACTCGAACCTCGAGATCCTTCCACCCCTCGGTGTGTCGCGCGATGAACTCGTGATTCGCACCGCCCTCTTCGACCAGAACCTTCAACACGCCGTAGATGAAGGCGATGTCCCCGCCCTGCCCCACGGGAAACCACCAGTCCGCGAGATCGCTGCCGAACAGCGCGCTGGACGCCGAGCTCGGCACCCAATAGCGGCGCATTCCGGGTTCCAGATAGGGGTTTACCAGGGCGACCTTGGTGCCGAGCTGCTTGGCTTCGTGCAGGTACTTGGTCGTGACCGGTTGATCGTTCGCGGGATTGGCGCCAAAGAAGACAATGAGATCGGTGCCGTACCAATCGCGATAACTACAGGTCGATGCCGCGTACCCGATGGCGTGTTTCATCGCTCCCGTGCTGGGTGCGTGACAGAGGCGCGCGGCGTTGTCCACGTGGTTGGTCCCAAGGAAGCGGGCGACCTTCTGTGCCACGTAATAGACTTCATTGGTCACTCCGCGCGCGGTGACGAAAAACGCCAAGCGCTTCGGATCGATGGCACGGAGGCGCTCAGCGAGCAGCGCGTTCGCCTCGTCCCAGGAAATGCGACGAAAACCGGGATCTCCGCGACGGCGAAGCATCGGGTACGGCAGGCGTCCCAGTTCTCGAAGCTTCGCGTTGTCCATGCGCAGCGCCGGTGACGCCGGATTCCGCAGCGCGGAGCCGTGCAGACTGGTGGAAGCAACCTTTCGGGCCAGCGATTCCACGTCGGCGAGCAGAGTCGGATCGAGGGCCGGCATCGTGTTTAGACGCAGAAGATTCAACCGCGTCATGCACAGATGGACGCCCGGAATCGTCCAGTCGTGAAGTCCGGCCACCCCCAGCGCGCAGCCGTCGCAGACCCCACGGCTCAGGACCTTCCACGCGTAGCCGAGGTTGTCGCGATTCTTCCAAACCACACGCAACATGTCCCGAAAGTGCTTCGGCTTCGTCTCGCCGAGTCCAAAAGGAATGGCCCGGCGCAGGCGGTCGCCCGCGCGTGTTGGAACCTGGTAAGCCATGCGCCAACCGTGCCCCGATTGGCAGCCTGCGTCCATCGCTGAACCTAGGTGGCGAGTGTCGCCTTTCCTGGGATCGGCATGATCAGAGGACGATGGTCAAAATAGCGCCGCCAGGACATGGCGCTGAGTCCAAAGAAGGCCACCAGGATCCACTCCGTACGCGCCGGAGTCCATTTCGCTTCCACGATGCCGGCGAGGCGCCACGCGGGCAGATAGAGCTGGACCGCAACCAGAAGGACTGCAAGGAGACCGAGCCACGCTGCTCCGATGACCGGGCGCCGCCAGGACCGGGCGCGGAGACACTGGAAGCAACAGAGCGCCACCATGCCCGCGGAAACGGTGAGCACCACGAGACCCGCTTCGATGTTCGGGGTCTTGAGCGACAACGAGGCGAAGAGCACCGACGGCCACATCATGGAAACGGCCAGTCGTCCCAAACGTAATTCTGGACCCACCGGAACCACCGATCCGGGTCGCCGCTCGTCCGTTGGAGCGCGTTGGGCCGTGACCTGATCCTCTTGCTGTTGACGGAGTATCGCGCGGCCCGCCCAGGACATCCACCCGACGAAAAGGACGGGAATCGCGAGACCAATCCAGGCGGGATTGGTC
>JANXMD010000595.1 GCA_025354845.1 Verrucomicrobiota bacterium
CCTTGCCCCGGGCGGAACCGTTGCCTGACCAAATCCGTTTGCCCCCCAGGCGATCACGGAACCGTCGGCTCTAAGCGCGAGCACATGGGCCTCTCCCATTTTGACATCCACCACCCCGGCAAGGGCATCCGGAGGAACGTCGCCCTGGCCAAATGAAATGTCCCCCCAGACGACCACGGCGCCGTCTCCGCGTACGGCGGCTGAGTTATAGTAGGTTGCCGCAACCGCAACGACGTTGGTCTGCGCCGCGGGCGGAACGTTGGTTCGACCGTATGAAGACTGTCCCCAGGAAACGACAGTTCCGTCCCGCTTGACCACAAGCCAGTGGAAGGGCCCGCATGCAATTCGCGCCACATCAGTCCGGGCCGCCTCTGGGATGACGGGCGAAACACCCGGGCTGAAGCCCCATGCGAGAACCGTTCCATCGAGTTTGAGCGCCAGGACTGTTTGTGCGCCGGTGGCAATGGCGACCACACCGCTTCGGACCTCAGCAGGAACCAGATTCAGCGAGGAACCCGGCGCAATTACCACGACCGAACCCGCCGGGGGCTCCACCACGATGATCGCCGGATTCGTGGTTTGCACCGAGCCCACGGAATTCGAAACACGCACCAAATAGGCACCCGCGTCCGAAGTACGAGCCAATCCCGGGGCATAAACCGAGTTGGTCGCTCCCGGAATGTCCACTCCGTTGAGTTGCCACTGAAAATTGAGCGGAAAGCCCGAGGTGCTACTTGAAAGCACGAGCGGTTCAGCGAGGAACAAGCCCTGATTCGTCGGAGTTCCCGTGAGCACGGGTGCGGTCGGCGGCAGCAGCGCCATCGATTTCCCCGTGCCCGCCGCGATGGCGAAAACGCGCGATTGCGTCAGTGGTGGAAGGGCCAGTGGAACCGGCGGCATCCCCACCCAGGCGCCCACGGATCCGTCCCCGCGAAGCACGAGATTGTAATCCGGTGCCGCGGCGAGAGCGATCGGGCTGAACCCGAAGGAAACCGGTACGCGATAAACGGTCCGGGCGCCGTCACCCCAACTCCATACACTGCCGTCAACCCGGCGGATGAGCGTGTGATGGCCGGCCGCTGCGATTTCCACCACTCCGGATCGCGCCACATTGGGAACCTCGGATTCCAAAAACTTGTTGCCACCCCAGGAGACGACGGAGCCGTCGCGTTTGAGGGCCACAGAATGCCCCGTCCCAGCGGCGATCGACACCACCTCGTGCAGGGCCGAGTCGGGAACTGTGGCCTGGCCTTCGCCGTTGTAGCCCCAGGCCACCACCGATCCATCCGTCTTCAGGGCGAGCACATGCTGGTCGCCACAGGCCACGGCGAGGACTCCATTTCGCGCCGCATTAGGGACGTCGAGGACTCCATCACTCGCCGGTTGCCCAAAACCCAATACAATGCTCCCCCAGGTCACCACCGAACCATCCAACTTCAGTGCTGCCGCATGAAACTGTCCTAAGGCAACCCGGGCGACTCCACTTCGCACCTCGGCTGGAACCTCAACGATCCCCAGCGAACCAAAGTTGTCTTGCTGCCAGTGAAGCACCGAGCCGCCGGACTTGATGACCACGATATTCTTGGCGTTTACAGCAGCTGCAATGAGGTCGGTCTGAAGTTCCAAAGGAGCCGTCAGCACATTGGTCCCGCCAAATACGAGGGCCGCCCCGCTCGGGGGCGCAACAAGCGGCAGAACCCGGACCACCGCGGGCACTGAACTGGTGACGGAGCCGAGCGCGTTGCGAACCCGGACTCCGTAGTTTCCCTCCATCTCAAGCCGTGCGGAGCCAAGATTCAGGATCGAGCCGGTCGCTCCTTCCACATCGATTCCGTCCTTCGACCATTGGTACTCCAAATCCGAGCCCTGAACTTCTGCGAGAAGAGTCACGAATTGCCCCGGAATCCAGTCACCACCCTTCGGAGAGGCCACGAAGGTGGGCGCTGCGGGACGATACACACCCGCCGTGTGATTCCCTCCCGCGGAAAGCGCCGTGAAGTTTCCCTGCAGCATAGCGGGTAGGAGGGTCTGCCCAAGCGACTCATCTCCCCAGGCGACGGCGGTCCCGTCCGACCGCAGGGCTACGGTGTGATTCCCGCTGGCCGATACGGCGACCACGAGGGACTTCGCCGCAGTGGGAATCCGGGTCTGTCCAAGACTTGAATTGCCCCAGACGACAACGGAGCCGTCGTGAAGGAGTGCCGCCGAGTGATGAAGCCCGGCGGCGATGGCCATCACCCCCGACAGCGCTTCCGTCGGCACAAGGGATTCACCATAGGTGTTGTCTCCCCATGCGACCACACGTCCGCTCTCGAGCAGGGCGAGGGTGTGATCTCCACCCGCCGCGATGGCCACGACGTTTGTGGTGGCGTCGGGAGGAACCATCGTTTGTTTAGAATTGCCTGCCCCCCATGCGACCGGCTGTCGATCGTTCCGAAGTGCGACGCTGTGGTTCAAACCAGCCGCCACGGCAGCGATGTCGCTCCTAGCGGCAATCGGTGGCGTTGATTGCCCAAAGTCATTGGCTCCCCAGCCATGGACGGTCCCGTCTCGCGACAGCCGGAGCGAATGGAAGGCACCCGCGGCGATGGCGACGCTGGTGGGATCGCCTGCGGCCGGCACCGTGTTGAGATTGTTGAGCGATGTTCCCCACGCCACGACCCGTCCATCGGAACGCAGAGCGAGGACGTGGTGGGCACCGGCCGCAAGGTCCGTGACGTCGGCCAAAGCGTCCGCCGGAAGGACCAACTCGTCGGAGCTTCCGTCCCCAACGACGAATGCACGTCCGGCCGAATGCGACACCGGAAGCGGTAATTTGGGTCGAACCTGAACCGATGCAAGCGCCGGCACTATTACTGAGAATCCTGGCGTGCTGACAGCGACACGATACTCTCCAGCGAGGTTCAGACTCGAGGGTCCGGGCGCGTAAACCGCATTCGTCGCACCTAGAATGTCGACTCCATCCCGTTGCCACTGATAGCGCAGGTAGTTTCCACTCGCGGCAACCGAAAGCTGAAGCGCCTGCCCTTCGGTAACCCATCCCCCTTGAGGCGACTGGGTGATAACCGGAGCCTTGATCGCGAATAGCTCTAAATACTGCGGGAACCCGGCGGCAACCTGATCCGCACCGGTGAAGTCCTCGGTTGCGAGGACCTGACCGCCCCACTTCAACCACGTGCCGTCCTCCTTGCCGACGACGATGTTGTAAGGACCAACCGCCACTGAGGTCACCCCGGACTTCGTCCCCGATGGAATCGCGCTGAGATTGTACTGCTGGAGATCTCCCCAGACTCGGGCGGCGCCGGTATCGGTGATGGCGACGCCGTAGGACGGTCCGGCTACAATCGCTTTTGTGTGGCCCTGAATTGAATCGGGAATTGCCCGAAGCGAGATGTTCGCTGGGCCCCAGACCAACACGGTGCCGTCCCACTTCAACGCCAGCGAAAATCGATATCCGGCCGCAACGGAAATCACACCGGATTTCGCCGACGCAGGCACCGTATTCTCCGAGACCCCACTGGGTGACGCGACCACAACACCCGATCGAGTAACACCCAGCACGTGCGTGGAACTCGCCGAGATTCCAACGAGGTTTTGTTGGAAGTCGTCGGGGAGCGATGCAGTGAACGGGAGTTGCGCGGCTTGTCCGGATCGATTGACAGCGAAGACGCCGAGGTCCGACGCACACATCGCGGTGATGTTGGTCCGCCAGCTGTCCGGAACGGGGACGGGACCATTGAGCGACCAGGCGTAAAGGCTCCCCGAATCCGTCAACGCGGCATCATACGGGCCTCCGGCCGCGATCAAGACGACCCCAATCCGGGTTTCCACCGGCACCGAATCCTGAGCATTGGGCACGTAGGTCTTGAGCACCACCGAGCCGGAATAAGGATTTGGAGTGACCGCGAGCGAAACGGGGCCAGCCACTAGGCTTCCCGCGGCATTGCCAATTTGGACGGTGTAGTCTCCCGCTTGATCCAAGTGGGCGGGACCAAGAAGGCACACAAATCCGGTTGCGCCCGGGATCTCTTGGCCATTCCTGAACCATTGAAATTGAAGCTCCGGACCTGTGGCCTCGACCGCCAACCAGGCGAGGTCGCGCTCCCGCACCGTTTTGGAAATGGGTGGCGTCACCAACTTGGGTGGATCCAGCTCAGGCAACCCCAGCGTGTGAAAACCCCCTCCTGAAACGCCCACCCGATGATACCTCGATACCCTGGGCAGTAACGTCTTTCCGTTAGTGTTCGCGCCGCTTTCAAGGAACAAACCTGCTGCACACGCGGAGGACAGACCTTGGAGGATCAACCACTGAATAAGCATCCCCATCCAGGCACGCTGATGTCTAGAAACCAACCGCCCGCTCGATCGTCCGCTCGTTTGAGATTCGGCAGAGGAATTCATGGGGCAACCAGTCGGAAGAACCCGGCGGAGGCATCCGGCGGGACGGGAAGTATGAATTGGGCTCCCTGGATAAAGGGAACACCGGGGGCATTCAGCCAGTCCGGATTCCCGTTCAATCCCGAGGTCACTTGAGGACGATACTGGGTCAGATTGGTGGACCAAGTGAGTTTGGGGACGCCATCGCGACGATCGATCCGGAGGTGGAAGGGGGACCCGATGAGCGCTGCCCCAAATCCATACCCCCTCGAAATGGACGTCACGGCGGGCAATCGCGCTGGAATCGTCCCCGCGGCGGGGTAGCCCCAAACCACCACCGTTCCATCCC
>JANXMD010000630.1 GCA_025354845.1 Verrucomicrobiota bacterium
GAAGGCACGGGCGTCGGGCTTGGGGTTCACCGGATAGGACGCTTCGACCAAGGGAACAATGTCCTGCACGAGTTCTTTGCACAGTGCTGCAGAATTGGCCGGACCATACTCATCAAAGGGCGTCGATCCCGGCGGCAGCGCGTGCGCATCGGGCATGACCACGATCATCGGCTTCACCTTTCCTGAAGCGATGAGCGCATCGAGGATCCAGTGCGCCTTGCCGTGCACGGTCCAGGACGCCTCGTTGTCGCTGTAGCCGTGCGAGAGGTAAAGAACGGGCAGCTTGGCGCTCTTCGCGATGCTTGGCGGCGTGTAAACGATGATTCGTTGCCAGGTGCCCAGCGCCTTCGACTTGAAGGTGTGCTCGTGAAGGGTTCCGTGAGGAATGTCCTGCAAATCCCACGGAGCAAGGGGCGTGGACGGGACGTGTAGGATGCTGGTATTCGGCCAGCGCTGGGGCTTCACCCAGGCGTTGCCCGGGTCGATCATCGACAGCCCGTCCACAACGAAATGGTACTCATGCACTCCGGGCTTCACGTTCGCGATGGTGACCTTCCAGATGCCGCCTTCATCTTTTGCGAGCACGGCCTCGGGACCGAACTGTCCGTTTACTTTTACGGATGTAGCCTTCGGAGCGGTGAAGCGGAAGGTGACACTGCCGTCGGTTCCCAGTTCCGGCGAGATCAGCGGCCCTGGTCGTGCGGGTCGGGCCGGCGCAGGGGCCGGCTTGGCAGATTGCGCCAAGATCGGACTCGAAGGAATGACGGTCGCGGCCAGTCCGAGACCTAGCCAAACGGAGAGAGAGGCGTTGCGTTTCATGGAATTGGGGAACCCGGAGACCCTAGCCGGCTCGGCGTCGCGACGCCAGCGTGGCGACAGGAGATCTGTCGGCGGCGGATCACGCTCAGCGGGGGAGGGAAAGAATCGGGGGAACCGCTCCTGTCAGCGGGTTCTTGGAGAAATCTGCCGAGGTGATTCGCGCCCGCCAGTCGGTGATCAGGGCGAGCAGGTCGGGAAGGTGGAGGCCATCGCGGGCGGCCGGGTACTGGGTGAGATTGGCGGCCGCCAAATCAAATAAGGCCACTGAGGGACGCAGACGATCTTTCTGAAGGTGGACAAACGCCCCGGCCAGTTGGATCAGCCCTTTGTAAAACGCGTAGTTCGCTCCGGTCTTGCCCTGGGCCAGCCACAACTCCTCCAGGACGTCGTGCGCCTCATAGAACAGCTGCTGATTGAAGCAGGCGAAAAAACCCAGGTAATGCGGATCAAAGGGCGCTCCCTGGCACCCGGCGATCAACGCAGCAATCTTCTCGGACTTTCGGCTCACGGCGTCAGCGTAGGGGACCGGTCGAATTCGGGAAAGCCGACGCTGAAGGAGTAATTTGGAAAGCAGGAAAGCAGGAGAGGAAGCAGACGCGGAGACGCGACCTGGGAAGGTCAGGACGAAACCCCAGCGAGGCAGCACCCAGGGAACGTAGAACTCAAATCGCCGTCTTTGTCGGTTTCCCCTCCTGCTTTCCTGCTTTCCAAATTCCGCACATCAGGCGTCTTGATCGCGTTTCGCCCTTGGCCATGGAGGGGCGGATTTCCTAACCTAGGAGTCCATGGCAGCTCCCAAATCTAAGTCCACCGGGTTCGATTTGTCCGCGTGGGTGACGGCAAAGGCGAAGGTCGTCGACCAGGCACTCGATCGGTCGATGCCCAAGGCGACTGCCAAGCCCGCGACGATCCACAAGTCGATGCGTTACTCGCTCTTCGCCGGCGGCAAGCGCATGCGTCCTGCCTTGTTGCTGGCGGCCGCTGAGGCTTGCGAGGGTCAGGAGGCAGCGGCACTGCCGTTTGCTTGCGCCGTCGAGTGCATCCACACCTATTCGCTCATCCACGACGACCTGCCGGCGATGGACAACGACGACTTCCGCCGTGGGAAGCCGACCAATCACAAGGTGTTTGGCGACGGCATCGCGGTGCTCGCGGGCGATGCGCTGCTCACCCAGGCGTTCGAAATCATCGCTCAGGCCAAACCCGGCAAGCGCTACACAACGCAGGACCTGGTGCTGGAACTCGCAAAAGCCTCAG
>JANXMD010000649.1 GCA_025354845.1 Verrucomicrobiota bacterium
GTGAGGCTGCTTTCGACAATGGTGGAATGCGGCTCGAATACATCGACGGCAACACCGGCATTCGCAAACCGGCGGCGGTCATCAACAACCAGGCGGGAGCGACGATCATCGGCCAGCCCTACGTGATCCTGAACGCGACCAATATTTACAATCAGGGGGTCATCAATGGAGCGCAGTCCGGATTGGTCCGCATCACGGGCGAGACGGTCGACCTCCATCGTGGAACCATTGATTTGGGTCGTAGCAGTCCGAGCGGCGGGTCTTCAACGCCGACCAATTACGTCCCCGCGCAGGGAGTGAGTGACGTTCACTGGGGTCTCGGAACGAACACCATCAACGTCAACAACATCCTTACCCTCCAGGGAACCAAGATCACCGTTCGGTCCCCGCAGTATCGGATTGCCACCCAATTCGGCGGTGGGGTCACTCAGTTGCAATTGAACAACCCCCGTGCGTTTGTCTATCAGCAATTCGTGGGTGATGCGGTCGATCCGACCAACCAAGTCATTCAAGCGGTGTTCGTGCTCAACGGTGCGACCAACATCAATACGGACGTAACCTTCGTCCCCGGACCCGATCCCAACAACTCGTTCAGGACCGTATCGGTTCAGTTCAGCGGCTACGAGACAAACGTCATCACGGGCCAACCGATCCTCAAGCAGCTGTTCCTGACGGATACGCTCGCTTCGGATACCAATTTCTTCCTCATTACCAACGCACTCACGCTGTCGACCTATCGTCCGGCGAGCTACGATCTTGAGTGGTTCGGTGTGGGTGGCGCGTCGTCCAATGCCGTCATCACCACGAACATGTTCAAGGCGTACATTTCGCCGACGTTTACCAACGGCAGCGCCTATTCCAACACCGTGGTTGGGGCCAACTATACGGCCTATCGGGCTCAGATCTTTGGCCAGATCCCCCCTCCCGCCAATTCGGCATCCACGCCAATCACGAATCTCGGTGGTCGCCTCGAGATTATCGCCGACTCTCTGGATCTGTCACGCGCCCGCCTCCAGAGCCAGAGTCTGATCTCGGTGAATGCGAAGAACTACCGGGGTTCCAAGGGAATCGCCGTCGATGCCCCCTACGTGAGCTATGATCTCACGACCAAGGATCCAACCTTGAAGGTTCAGTCTCTCACCGGGGACAACCTGAATCGTTTCGCTTCGGGCGTGGTGACGGCGTTCTCGACGGTCTTCACCAACTTCTTCGACCTTCCGGTGACCAACGCGGTCACCGGGAACGTGGATACCGTGCACTACGAGACGGCGTTCCACATTCTGATGGTCTCCTCCACGCTGGTGAATACCCCTGTCATCGTTGACGTAACCACGCTGAACCTCGGAAACACCAATGTGACGATGGAGGACACCATCTCGGTGTCCGACAGCATCAAGTCGATCGCAGAGAGCCTGACCATCAATGGCAATCTGAGGTTCCGCAACGGGGTCAAAAACTTTGGTTCGAGCAACTTCCCGAACCTTAAGTACTTCACGAACAACGGCATTTTCAACGTCAATGGCCATGTCAACCTGGGTGTCGATCGGAATACCCCTCTTGAGACCTATATCAATCGAGGGACCAATGCGACCTTAGGTGCAGACATTTGGGCAAAGGACTTCGAGAATTTCGGCCAAATTCAGGCACCGCTTGGAACTGTCAACATCCAGGGTACCAGCGTTAAATTGGACGGCGTTGGGAATTCCATCACGGCTGACGGCGACGTCACCGTGACCGCCGACACGCTGAAGCTCCGTTCCTCATCGATAACTACCGGACGGGCAGTGGCGCTGAGCAGTGCAACCTCGCTTGTCGACGCGGGAATTGATTTCCCCAATCACATCACGACGAAGTTGGGAATCGGACTGAACTCCGTGCCGGCGTCGGCGAATCTTCTGGCAACGACCATCGAGGTGAACGCCGGCCCAAATACGGAGGCGGTGGTAACCTGGCCCTCTAAGAACCTTGGCGCTAAACCCGAGGGATTCGTGAACAACGGTGCCATCGGTAAGCTTGTGCTCAGCTCCGGGAACGGAGGATTAATCACGCTCGTGGGTTCCGCGACCGGCCAAGCCATCTACGTTGATTTCCTGCAGTTCGATTCGACGATTGGCCAAGATCTCGCCTCCTACCTCAACCCGGTGGGCGACTACACCATCTACTTTGCCGATTCGAATCTGCCGGCCGAACAGCTCGATGGGTTGCTCGACGGTCACCTTCGCTGGGTGAGTACCTATGCCGGCAACTACAGCGGCGTGGATTTTGCGGTGCCAAGCGGTGGAGTGACTCGCGTTAACCGCCCGCTGTTGAACAGCCAGGTGATCGACTCGAATGGAAACGGCATTGCCAACGCCTACGACGCCGATCCGTTCACCATCACTCCGGTCCGGGTCACCCTCTCCGGGGGATCCACGCCGGCGGCCAAGGTCAGCTGGCCCGCCGTGGCCGGTGGCCGCTATCGCCTCGAATCCAGCAGCCGTCTTGACCTGCCTGATTGGAAGACGGTCACCACGGTTACCAACGACTCCACCAAGGCGGCAACCCTGAGCGGAACTGAATCGCTCGGCGCTAACGGCTCGGCCCGCTTCTACCGGGTCACCTTCGAACCCTGATTTTTCGACGCCACCAGATTATGCTTCGCAAGCGAATTCACGCACTCGTCCTGGCCTGCCTGGGTGCCGCTCTGTCGGTACAGGCCCAGGATGCGGCCAATCTCACCACGATCGGGGGCCACAAGGCGCATGCCACCCGAATTCTGGCCCGCATGAACGCGCGGACCGCCGAGGAGGCCGATTTGGCCCGCTCCGGCGCCAAGGCTGTCTTGGAGCAGGCCGGCTTGGTCGTCGACGCCGAATTTTCACTCGTCCCGGGATTGCTGATCATTGACGAGCCCAAGTCCAAGCTGGGCACGGCGGCGTTTGTGTCGCCTGAAACCCGAGCCCAGACGCTTGCCGACCGGATTCAATTCCTCAAGAGCTCGGGGCAATTCACCTATGCCGAGCCTGATTATCAGGTCAAGGCGCTCCTCGCTCCCAACGATCTCCGTTTCCAGGATGGAACCCTCTGGGGCCTCCAAAATACGGGACAAGATGGCGGCGTTTCCGGCGTCGACATCAATGCGGCAAAGGCGTGGGATGTCACCACCGGAACCAACACGGTGCTTATCGCGGTGATCGACACCGGTGTCCGCTATACCCATCGCGACTTGGTTGCCAACATTTGGACGAATCCGGGCGAAATTCCCGGCAACGGAATCGACGACGACGGCAATGGCTACGTCGACGACGTCCACGGGATCAACGCGATCTCCGGAAGCGGCGATCCCTTTGACGACAACGACCACGGAACGCACGTCTCCGGAACGATTGGCGCCGCCGCCAACAATGGCGAACCGAGTGTGGGTGTCGCCTGGAAGGTCTCGATCATGGGGCTCAAGTTCCTGAATCAGGACGGGTCCGGTTTCACCGCGGATGCAATCCGCTGCTTGCAGTATGCCGTGAAGATGAAGGCCAAGGTCTCCAACAACAGTTGGGGCGGCGGACCCGCCGATCAGGCCATGTCGGATGCCCTCACCGCTGCGCGCACCGCCGGTCATTTGTTCATCGCCGCTGCCGGAAACTCGGCGCTCAACAACGATGTGGACCCTGCCTATCCCGCGTCGTACGGCCTAGACAACATGATTTCGGTGGCAGCCATTGACCGTAAGGGGCAGCTCGCTAGCTTTTCCAACTATGGACGTCGAAGTGTTCACATTGGAGCGCCGGGCGTTGACATCTTCTCCTCCTTTGCTGGATCCGACACGGACTATAGCTCGATCTCCGGCACCAGCATGGCCACCCCCCATGTTGTTGGTGTCGCAGCACTCGTTTTGGCTGCGCACCCGAATGCGAAGGTCTTCGAGCTTCGCGAGCGCATCCTAAACTCGGCGGTTCCGTTGAAGTCCCTGTCGGCTACCACGATTACCGGCGGCCGTCTGGATGCCTACAACGCGGTCAACGGGGACGTCTCTGGCAGTCTCCAGCTGGTCGTGGACCCGCCCACCGGCACCCGACTCCTTGCCGGCGCCAAAGTTCCCATTTACGCCCGAGTAACCGACATCATTAGTGTGACCAACGCGACCGTCACGGCGACGGTCGACGGCGCCGGGTATACGGCGGCACAGCTCAAATTCCTCAACGACGGCGTTTCACCCGATCTTGAAGGCCTGGACGCTGTCTACACCGCGGCGCTCCTTCCGACCAAGGCGGGAACCGTCAGTCTGACCTTTATTGCCACAGCCCCCGGGAAAGTCGGCCTGACGAATGTCGTCAACTATGTGGTTGGCGATCGTCCGGCGAATGACCAGTTTGCCCGTCCGATCAAGATTGATGCCGCGGGTGGTTCGCTCTCCGACGACAATAGCCTCGCCACCTTGGAATCGGGCGAGCCCAAGCATGCGGGAGCCATAAACATCCGAAACTCACTCTGGTATGCTTGGACCCCGTCCGATTCCGGATCCGTCCGCATTGATTCCTATGGATCCTCGGCAACCGTGGCTCTGGCCGTGTACACCGGAAGCTCGTTTTTGACACTGAAGTCCGTCGCCTCGGCGGTCCCGGCGCCGAACCGAATCACTTCCGTTCTGAACTTCGATGCGGTCGCCGGAACCACCTATCGCATCGCGGTTGCGGGCTTTGGTGACTTTGGAATCGGAGCGTTCAACCTTCGCGTCCTGCCTGGCGGTACTCCCGACATCACCGCCCCGGCGGCCTTCATCACCTCTCCGACGGCTGGTTTTGTGACTTCGCAGAGCCAAATCCTTGTCTCCGGTACCGCCCTGGATCCAGGTGTGTCGTCCTCGGGCGTCCGCGAGGTGAAATTTTCGGTGAATGGATCCTCGGTTAAGGTGACGGGTCTGGAGAGCTGGACCGCTACGGTCAACTTGGTTCCGGGCGAGAACACCCTCTCGGTTGCCGCCTCGGATTTCGCCGAGAACGCCTCCGCTCCGACCCGGTTGACGATCAATCGGCGCACTTTCGCTCCGGATAACGACCGGTTTGCAGGGGCTGCTGCGCTGAATGGAATCACCGGAACGATCACCGCCACCAACACGGCAGCGAGTCGGGAAGTCGGTGAACCCGCACATGGTGGCAGCGTCGGTGGCAAGTCCCTTTGGTGGTCCTTCACCGCTCCGGCCACCGGCATCCTGTCCCTCACGACCACCAACTCGACCTTCGATACTCTCCTCGGTGTCTACACCGGTTCCAGTGTCGATCAGTTGACCACGGTGGCCTCCAATGACGATGCCTCTACGGGATCGGGATTCAGCGCTCTCACCGCCGCGGTGGTTTCGGGTCAGACCGTTTACATCGCCGTGGACGGCTTCGCCGGTACCTCGGGAACACTTTCTCTGGGCTACACCTTCTCGAACGCCTCGCTCTACAGTCTGACGGTCACTGCCGGCGTCGGTGGCAAGGTTTTGCCGACTGCTTCCAGCTTTGCCAGCAACGCTCCGGTGAGCCTGAAGGCGGTTGCGAATCCGTATTACGAGTTTGTGGGTTGGTCCGGTGATCAGACCTCCGATTCCAATCCGTTGGCCTTCAATATCACGAAGGACACCTCGGTTACGGCGTCGTTCCGGCCGGTTTCGTACACGGAGGATTTTGAATCAGGGACGCTGACCCAGCTCGCCTGGATTACCGGCGGATCGGCGCCTTGGGCGGTCCAGAACACCACCGCATCCCACAGCACCTACTCCGCCAAGGCTGGGACGATCGGGAATTCTCAGACCAGTTCGCTCTCTCTCTCGTCGTTCTCGGGTGGCGGAGTCGGCTCATTCGATCTCAAGGTCAGCTCTGAATTGGATTGGGATTTCCTCGAGTTCTACGTCAACGGCGTCCGCCAGCAACGTTGGTCCGGTGAAGTGGCCTGGACCTCCTTTCAGTTCCCGGTTCCCTCGGGCAACAACACCTACGAGTGGCGCTACGTGAAGGACTCGGATCATTCCTCCGGACAGGACACGGCCTGGATCGATAACCTCCAGCTGCGCGTTCGCCCGGTGATCGATTCCACCTCGGTGGCGACGGTCAAATTCGCTGGATTCCAGGACGGTAAGGGTCAGCTCTCGGTCACTGGCCAATTGGGCCAGTCCTATAGCATCCAGGTCTCCTCGGATCTCACCACTTGGTCCACGATCGTCACCAAGGTGAACACCACGGGCACCTTCGTGATCAGCGACGTCGAGTCCACCAAGGCGATGCGCTTCTATCGCGCTATCGTCGCTCCCTGAGCGACCGGATCTCATGCCCGTCCTTGGCGTCACCGGGGGCATCGGGATGGGTAAATCGACCGCAGCCGGGATTCTCGTTTCCTTGGGAATCCCGGTCGTCGATACCGATCACTTGGCTCGTGAGATCACCGTTCCCGGTTCGCCTGCGCTCGGTGAGATCCACTCGCAGCTCGGCCCCGGTTTTGTCGACGCTTCCGGCGTGCTGGACCGGGCGAAACTCGCTGCCGTGGTTTTTGCGGATCCGGCAAAACGCCGAGTTCTCGAGAAGATTCTTCATCCCCTAATTGCCCTCCGCTGGCAGGCCGTGGCTGAAGACTGGCGGCGTCGGGAGGTAACCGGCGCGGTGATTATTCCACTGTTGTACGAGAAGGCGTACGAATCCCAGTTCGACGCCGTGGTCTGTGTGGCGTGCTCCTCGGCGACCCAGCAAGCGCGACTCGAGGCGCGGGGATGGAATTCTGGCGAAATCGAAGGCCGGAAGGCGGCCCAACTGCCGGTGAGTGAGAAGATTGCCCGCTGCCGAGTGATGATCTGGACCGAAGGGTCCGTCGACTCGCACCGAGCTCAGTGGGATCGGGTTTTGGGTTCCCTCCCCTGAGTGTGCGCCGGGGCGGCGTGACGGATTACTTGCTGCCGGGCTTCGTCGCCGGAGTTGCAGCGAGATCCGCAGGCAGTTGATCGGCAGGGAAGGCTTCCACCACCAATCGGATCAAACTGAACGTGGGCACACCCAAATCCACGGTGCCACCCGACCGGTCCACGACCATGGCGACGCCGGCGACCGCACCGCCGTGCTGATGAACGATCTCAATGGTCTCTTGAACGCGGCCGCCCTTGGTCACGACGTCCTCGACAATGAGACAGCTCTCGCCGGGCGCGAGTTTGAATCCGCGGCGCAGGACCAGTTTGCCTTCTTCCTTTTCAGCGAAGATGAAGCGCAATCCTAGCTGGCGGGCCACTTCCTGGCCGATGACTAGGCCTCCCATCGCGGGTGAGATGACGGTGACGGCCCCCAGGGAGCGGGTCTTTTCCGCGAGCGCAGCACCGAATCGCTCCACGATCGGCATTTGCTGCAGCGCGAGGGCGCATTGAAAGAACTGGCGGCTGTGCAGACCGCTGCGCAGGACGAAATGACCTTCGAGTAGGGCTCCGGTGGCGCGAAACAGGTCCAGTGCTTCCTCGGTCGTCATGGCCGGCGAGGCTACGGCCCAGCCGGCTACAGACAAGTGCAGAGATGAACCCGCGACGGTGGGATCCCGTCGCGGATTCCACTGCCGGTCGTTACTGACTGGCCAAGCGCGCGCGGAGTCGTTTCCCCTGGAAGCTGCCCTGATTCAACTTGGAGACGATGCCGCGTGCGTGTTCACCGACGACGTTCACGAAACTGTGTTTCTCGTGGATTTCGATTTCACCCACCGTCGTGGCTGGCAATCCCGTGTGACCCTGAATGCAGGTGATGAGATCGTCTGGCGTCACTTTGTCCTGCTGGCCTAGAGAAACCCAGATGGTGGTGGTGACCTTCGGACGTTCTGGCTCCGGTTCCACCGGACGTGGAGCGCTCCTGGGTGGCAATTCGCGGCGAGGGGCCGGGGCCGGAGCCGGGGCTGACGCTTCAGTGCGACGCGGAAGCGGTGCGGCAGGGCGTTCCACCGCGGGTACTGCTGCGGGCCTCGCCGGGGGTACATATGCGGCTGCAGGTGCAGGTGCCGGGGCTGGCCGGGACAGCGGGACCGGGGTGGATCGATTACCAATCGAGGATTGGATCACCGGTTTGGCGGCGGGAGCGAGGGGGGCAACCGAAGCCTTGGTCGGGACGGGGGAAGGCGTGGCGAATGAATTCGGACGGTTGGATTCCCCAGATTCCTCGCTGTCAGAATGAGCCAGTTCTACCGGCTTGGGTGTGGGCGCGGGCGCGGGCGCGGGCGGGGGTTTCGCGTGGCGTGGCGTGATCGGGGCGTCCCCGGAGGTGAACGGCGGTTCCGTCGGGGCCTTGGAAGCCGAAGGCGGTGCCTTTTTCTTTGGGGCGGGAGCCGCGGTGGGCCCGGCCGCGGAGGGTTTCCCTGCGGCCGGTTTGCCTGGACGCGCGGGCGCAACCCCTGCTGCTCCGGGTTTTGCATCTCCCTCGGCCGTTTCACCGCCGGTGAGCAGGTGAATGGCGGCGCCGGCGATGGCGACGGAATCAAATCCCTCTTCCAGCAACGCCTCAATGAGGTGCTCGCGGCGGGGGAATCCACCGGCCGTGAGCACGGTGCGGACGCGGCCGATAAGCTGATCTTCGCGGGCGCGCTCGATCTCACTTTGAGACGGGATTTCGCCGCGGTGAATGCGCTGGCGGGTGAAGCGCTCGATCTCGCGAATGAGGAAGAACTCACGTCCGCTGACAAACGTGATCGCAATGCCCGCACGACCGGCGCGGCCGGTTCGTCCGATGCGGTGGACGTAGTCCTCGGCGTCGTACGGCAGATCAAAGTTGAAGACCACCTGGACGTCGTCGACGTCGATACCGCGCGCCGCCACATCGGTGGCCACCAGGAATTCCAGTCCGCCGGTGCGGAACTTCTTCATCACGCGGTCACGCGCCGCCTGGGCCATGCCGCCGTGCAGCGCGTCGGCGCTGTAGCCGGCGGCCTGCAAGTGGTCGCTCAAGTCGTCCACCATCCGCTGCGTATTGCAAAAGATGATGCCGAGAGTGGCGTTGTGCACCTCGATGAGGCGGGTGAGGGCTTCAATCTTCCAACGACGATCCACCTCGTAATACACCTGCTCGACCGTCGGCACGGTGAGGGCGCGGGCCTCAATCCGGACCCGCACCACGTCGCGGGTGTAATTTCGGACGAGGTCCTCGATGGCACGGGGAACCGTGGCGGAGAACATGACCGTCTGCCGGGTGGCCGGGACTGCCTTGAGGATGAACTCGATGTCATCACGGAAGCCCATGTCGAGCATCTCGTCGGCTTCGTCGAGGATCACCGTGTGAATGCGATCCAGCTTCAGCGTGCCGCGCTGCATGTGATCCATCACGCGGCCCGGGGTGCCGATGACGAAGTTGGCGCCTGCCTTGAGGCCGGCGTACTGCCGGTCGTAGCTCTGGCCGCCGTAGATGGGCAGGGCGCGGACACCAGGCTTGAAGAGGGCCAACTTGTGGACCTCTTCGCTGACTTGCACGGCAAGCTCGCGGGTCGGGCAGAGCACCAGAACCTGCACCGCGCGGTCGGAAGGCTGGATCTTCTCGATCGCGGGGATGGCGAAGGCCGCGGTCTTGCCCGAGCCGGTCTGCGACTGTCCGAGAACGTCGCGTCCCGACTGGATCACCGGAATGGCCTCCGCCTGGATGGGAGCAGCCTGTTCGAAGCCAAGGCGATCAATGGCCTTGAGGACTTCCGGCGAGAGGCCGAGTTCAGAAAAGAGTTTGGGCGTCATGCGCGAGGCCGGGGACCATACCAGAAGTAGCCGGCGGGACGAGAAGTCTTTTACCGCGCCAGAACGCGTCGCGGAAGGGCGCGGTCCGCGCCCGCACTCAATGAATTCTGGTCAGCCTCCGGGGTTCGGCGCAGGATTTCACCGATTCCTCCCATGAACACCCGTTCGCACCTCCCACCGTCCCGTTCCACGCGCCGCGTGTTTCTCCGGGATGCCGCTCTGGTTTCAGCCATGGCGTTTCCGTTCGTGAATCGTCTCCCGGTGCTCGGCGCCAACGCGCGTCTGAACATTGCCGGCGTGGGCGTGGGTGGAAAGGGGTGGACGGACATCACGCAATGCAGCTCCGAGAACATCGTGGCGTTGTGTGACGTGGACGACCGTCGCGCGGAACCCGCCTTCAAGCGGTTTCCTGCGGCGACGCGGTTTAAGGATTTTCGCCGGATGTTCGAGAAGATGGGCCGCGAGATTGATGCGGTGACGGTTTCCACGCCGGACCACATGCATTTTCTGCCGGCCATGTGGGCCATTCAGCGCGGCAAGCACGTGTATTGCCAGAAGCCACTGACCCAAACGATCCGTGAGGCGCGACTGCTGACCACCGCCGCCGCCAAGAAAAAGGTGGCCACGCAAATGGGCAATCAGGCGCGCTCGCATCCGGGAACGCGCCGCGATGCCGAGCTCATTCGCGCCGGAGTTCTGGGGTCCGTGCTGGAAGTGCATTGCTGGACCGACCGTCCAGGCCAGTGGTGGCGTCAGGGACTGGGGCGCCCAACCGACACCGCGCCTGTGCCCGCGGGGCTCGACTGGGACCTCTGGCTCGGTGGCGCTCCGGAGCGGCCGTATCATCCGGCCTACGTACCCTTCGCCTGGCGGGGCTTCTGGGATTTCGGAACCGGAGCGCTCGGCGATATGGGGTGCCACCTGCTCAACGTTCCGGACCTTGCTCTGGAGATCCGCGACGCCACCCGGGTCGAGGCCACGACCGAGGGGTTGACTGCGGAATCGGGGCCGCTCTGGGCTCAGGTTCGCTGGGAAATTCCGGCGCGCGGGTCGCGCCCCGCCTTCCGTCTTTATTGGTACGATGGCGGCAAACGGCCCGATCCTGCCCTGTTCCCAGGCCGCACCCTTCCGGAGAATGGTGTGCTCCTGGTGGGCACGCAGGACACCATGCTCACCAATTACGAGGGCGGTGGTCTGTTCCGTTCCGGGAGGACGCTGACCGATTTCAAGGATGTCCCGGAGTTGTACCCGAAGGCGTCGCTTCAGGAGTGGGAGCACTCCCACTATCAGGAATGGATTCGCGCGGCGAAGGGCGGCCCGAAAACCTTGACCGGCTTTGAGGCGGCCGGGCCGATGACCGAAGTCATCCTTCTGGGCAATATCGCGCAACGGGCAGGAACGGCGATCCACTGGGATTCCCGACGCCAGCGAGTCACCAATCACGCCGAAGCCAATCGCTGGATCGGGCGTGAGTATCGCAAAGGCTGGCACGCCTGAATTTGGGAGCTCTGATCCTAAAGCCGGCGGTTGAAAGAGAGTGAAACCACAGAGTCACACAGAGGGACACAGATCCGAAAGAATCCGCGAACATCCGGGCGGCGAGGTTCTTGAGTCACGACTCAGCGATGGATCCTTCTCAGTATCTGTGTCGATCCGTGTCCATTGTGGTTTGAATTGCTGCTTTTAGGCTGATTTCTCCCTTGCCCGAGGCGCATCTCCCCGGGCGTTATTTCGTCGTTCCCTACACCATGAAACGCATTCTTGCCCTATCCACCCTGATCGCGCTGATCGCCGGCTGCGCGACCGAACTCCATACCGTCGGCACCGGCAGTTCGTTCAAGGGCCCGGTGGGGCTCCAGTTGTACAGCCTGCGCGCTCAGTTCACTCGCAGCGTTCCGGCCGCCATCGAGCAAACCCGCAGCCTGGGCTTCCGCGACGTGGAACTCGCCGGCACCTACAACCAGACGCCCGAAAAATTCCGCGAACAGCTGGTGGCCGCTGGGTTGAATCCGGTCAGTGCCCACTTTCCGTATGAACGCTACCGCGACAATCCCGAGGGCGTGGCCAAGGATGCCAAGGCCCTTGGTCTGAAATATGCCGGGCTCGCCTGGATTCCCCACACCGGGGCCTTCACTGAAAAGGGCTGCCGCGATGCCGCCGCGGTGTTCAATCACGCGGGCGAAGTGCTCGCGCGGGAGGGCATCCGTTTCTTCTATCACGTGCACGGTTACGAATTTCAACCGTACGCCTCGGGGACCTTGCTCGACCTTCTCTTCGCCGAGACCAACCCGAAGTTCGTGACCTATCAAATGGACACCACCTGGGTGTTCTTCCCGGGCCAGGATCCGGTGGCGATGCTGCGTAAATATCCGGGCCGTTGGGAGCTGATGCATTTGAAGGACCTAAAAAAGGGCGTGGCTCGTGGGTCGCTCTCGGGCGGCACCGATCCCAACAACGACGTGGTGTTGGGCACGGGCCAGCTCGACTGGCCAGCCATCCTCAAGACCGCCCGGCAGACCGGCGTGAAGCGGTACTTCATCGAGGACGAGGCCGCCGCGGCCCCCGCACAGATTCCTGAGAGCTTGAAGTATCTGGAACGTGTCCAGTGGTGAGCTTCTGAAACCTTCTCCACATCAACACGGGGACCCGCGTTTGTCGGATCCTCGTGTTTTCTTTTCCGCCCCAATCTGCGTTCCTGTGTGGGGAGACGTGCTTAAACCAAAAAAAGGCAGTCTTAACCACAGATTCACACAGATAAACACAGATGCTGAGGGAGACTCGTCGATCATTCGGATCTGTGTCCCTCCGTGTGACTCGGTGATTTTACCCTCCTTCCACTGCTGGATTTCGGTTGAAGGAATTTCCCTATGACTGCCCCTTTTGAACCGCGTCCCCGCCGGCTTCGCCTTTGGCCGGCGGTGGTGGTGGTGCTGGTCTCGGTGGTGGCGATTGCGGTGATCCGAACCGATGCGGCCAAGACCTTCCAGCAGCGCAACCTGTCCACCTTGACGGCGGCGGCGATAACGCTGGGGGTGTTGCTGCTGTGGTGGTTATTCGTTTCTGGAATTCGGTGGAAAACCCGCTTTATCGGACTGCTCTGGGTCCTGGCGGTGATTGGCGGCGGGGTGGCGACCTTTCGCATACGCGGAGTGAGTGGCGATCTGGTTCCGATTCTCGAGCCGCGCTGGCGCGGGTGGCACTTCGGGTCCGGACACGTCGCCACCGGATCCTCAGCGCCCACCACCGCGCGTGCGTCGGGTTCGGAAGTGGGGTTCCCGCAATTCCTGGGACCGAATCGCGACGGCGTTCTCCCGCCGCTCTCTCGTGCGTGGAGCACCAACTGGACATCGCATCCGCCGGAGGTCGTTTGGCGCCATTCGATTGGTGCGGCCTGGAGCGGCTTCGTGATGGCAGACGGTCAGGCGTGGACTCAGGAGCAGGATGGTGAAGACGAACTGGTGACCTGCTATGAACTGGCCACGGGGAAACGGGTTTGGACCCATCGCGATGCGGCCCGCTACGCCACCACCATCGCGGGCGAAGGTCCGCGCGGGACACCAACCCTTGCAGGAGCCCGCGTGGTGACCCTGGGCGCCACCGGAATTCTCAACTGCCTGGATCGAGCCACCGGCGAGACGCGTTGGAGTCGGGCGCTTCAAACGGACCTGTCCGCCGGACTGCCCGGCTGGGGATTCGCCGGTTCGCCGTTGGTGACCGACGGGAAGGTGGTGGTGATTGCGGGTGGGAGAAATGAGCGTTCCGTGGCCGCTTTTGACCTGGAAACGGGCGCCGTCCGGTGGACCGGCGGAACCCATGGCGCCAGCTACAGCTCGCCGTTGCAGGTCACCCTGGCGGGAGTGATGCAAGTGCTGGCGTTTAATTCCAGTCATCTCACCGCGCACGATCCTAACACCGGGGCCGTTCTCTGGGATCATCCGTTTGGAAACGGCCAGCCGCACGTGGCGATGCCGGTCGTTCTGGGCACGAACCGGGTGTTGATCTCCGCCGGCTATGGCATGGGGGCGGAGTTGGTGGAAATCACGCGCCGTGCCGATGGCTCGCTGACCAACGGATCGGTGTGGCTGTCCAAGAAGCTCAAAGCCAAGTTCTCGAATCCCTTCGCCCGCGGTGGGTTTGTGTATGGTCTGGATGACGGCATCCTGGCCTGCGTCGACCTGCGCGACGGAACTCAGCGCTGGAAAGAGGGACGATACGGGCACGGCCAAGGGCTGGTGAATGGCGACCTGTTTCTGTTAATGGCGGAATCCGGGGACCTGGTGCTCCTTCGGCCCACGCCGGAAGGGGCCGGCGAGCTCGGGCGTTTCCGGGTGTTTTCGACGAAGACGTGGAATCCAATCGCGGTGACCGGAAACTGGGTGCTGGTCCGCAATGATCTGGAAGCCGCCTTGGTGCGCTTGCCGGAACGGCCTTGAGCGGAGTCAAACGGAGCCGAGCGCGGCGGGGCAGTCGGCGCGTAGTTCGCACCCCGCGCAGTCGGGATTTCGCGCAAAACAGCGTCGGCGACCATGCCAGATCAGTCGGTGGCTGAAGACGGTCCACTCCTCCCGCGGGACCAGCTTGACCAACGCGCCTTCGATCTTCACGGGATCGGTTTCCGTGGTGAGTTTCAGGCGTTGGGACAGTCGGGACACGTGGGTATCCACAACGATTCCCTCATTCAGGCCAAAGGCATTCCCGAGGACGACGTTCGCGGTCTTGCGGCCGACGCCGTCCAGTGCGGTGAGCGCCTCCAGCGAGCGCGGCACGTCGCCTCCGTGCTGTTCCACCAAGACCCGACAGGCCGACCGCAGGTTGCGCGCTTTGCTGCGAAAGAGACCAATCCGCCGGATGTCCTCTTCCAGCACGTCGGGGGCGGCGTCGGCATAATCGCGAGCGGACCGGTATTTCCGAAAGAGATCAGCGGTCACGCGGTTGACCTGCTTGTCGGTGCACTGGGCCGACAACACGGTGGCCACGAGCAGTTCGAGCGGTGACCGAGACACCAGCTCGCAATGCGCGTCGGGATGCGCGTCGCGAAGTCCGGCCAGGATCCGGTCCACCCGTTCGCGTCGGGCTGCGCTGGTTTCACGTGGCACGTGCCATCCATACGACGACACCGAACCAACGGCAACCGATCAGGAATCGCCCGCCTTTTCCCGCAACAACCGCCTTGCATCCATTCGCAACTGTAAACTAGAGTGTCTCCACTGCCATGGAAATGGTTCCGCCCCAATCGCGGCTTTCCTCCCTGCTGTCGTGGTGTGAGGCCGTCGGTGCCTCCGACGTCCACGGTCGTGGCGGGTGGCCCTTTCAAGTCAGGGTTCAGGGCCGCTTGGCCGAGGTGCCCCAGGACCAATTCCCGGCTCCCGACGATCTAACGCTGAACTCCTGGTTCCTGGACTGCTTCTCGCCCGGTCTTGTGGCCCGGTTGATTGCCGCGTCGGAGCTGGATGCGAGCTTTCAGCACGGCGCGATGCGCTACCGGGCAAACTTCAGCAAACAGCGCGGGGCCCAGTCCTTTTCCTTCCGGGTGGTGCCGCAGCATCGGCTCGGGCTGGAGCCGTTGCAGTTGCCGGAATCGCTGACCGACCTGGTGCGCGAGCCGCGCGGATTGATTTTGGTCACCGGGCCAACCGGGCAGGGGAAGAGCACGACCCTGCGCGCGTTGATCCAGCATCTCAATGACACCGAGGCCCTGCGCATCATCACCATTGAGGATCCCATCGAGTACCTGTTCACCGACGCTCGTTCCCATTTTGAGCAACGTGAAGTCGGGCTCGACACGCGGACCTTTGCGGACGGCATCCGCAATGCGATGCGGCAGGACCCGAACGTCTTGTTTGTCGGCGAAATCCGGGATCGCGACAGCATCTGGGCAGCGATGCAGGCGGCGGAGACTGGGCACTTGGTTCTCACCACGCTGCATGCCGACTCGGTGGCTCAAGCCATTGGCCGCATTCGGGAATTCTATCCCGCCGACGAACAGGCCAACATCAGTTCACTCTTGGCGCGCAACCTGAACAGCATCGTCTGTCAGCGGCTGATTCCCAACCTGGCGGGCACCCGGACGCCGTGCCTGGAGATTCTGCGACGCGACGCCGGCACGTCGCAGGCGATCCTGGAGAACGACCTGCACCGACTCACTGGAATTATCGAGGCGTCGAACCACGTCGGGATGCATTCGTTTGATCAATACCTGCAGGAGTTGCTGGCCGCCGGCGTGATATCGGAGGAGACGGCCCGGGCGTACGCGGTGAACCGTCACCGGCTAGAGCTCGCGTTAAGGGGCATCCAGATGAATCAAGGCATCCTCGATCCCGATCCCAACCGTTGACGCCTATGTTGCTGCTCTTCCGCTTCCTGTTTACCGGGCTGTTTGTCGGATTGTTGGCGCATGCAACGTATGCGGCGCATGCCAACAGCTCCAATGACGTGGGCAATGCGGGCAATTTTGCGCTCGCGGTGGTCCTGGGAATCGCGGCATCGGCGACCTGGGCGCCGGTGCTTGGGGACGTGGTGGCGGGACCGATGACCGGCACCCTGACGGACGGATCTGTCTCGCAGGACACAACCCGGCTTATCCGCTGGACGCGTCGTCTGGAGATGAAGGGCTGGCGCCGAACGGTGGTGTTTCTCGCCTTTGTGGAAGGCGTTCGGCATCCGCGCCTTCCGGCCGCCTTCGTCATTGGCATGAACCAGTCTCTTCCCGGCTCCTGGCTCGAGCGGGTGTTCAGCCGCGAGGTGTACCGATTCAACAACGTGGCAAACTGCGTTCGGGCCCACGACATCCTCAAACTACGGCACGACGTGGATCCCGGATCGCATCGGGAGGTCGAAGTGAACCTGGCCCTGCGGGCGCATGTCCGCGAGCCGCGTCCGGAGCCGGCGATCCTTCCCGTTCCGGAGGCCCCACCACCGCCGCCGCTGCAGCGCAATTCACGGATCCAATTGTTCGCCGCCGCATTTTCCGGATCGGCTGACGTTGCGTCTCCGGTGCCGCGGCCCGCGAGTGAGCCCGCGACCCAGGACAAGCCGCAATCTCCCCCCTGAGCCACTATGTTTCTCTTCCTCAACCGGGTGATGAAGGCGCTGGTGATCGGTTTCTGGATCGGTGCCGGGGCGTGGGTGTGGAGTCAGCGTGAGATCGGGCGTCCGCTGCTGGATTCCTATCAGGTCTGGCACGAGTGCGGGTATCAGGAGCCGCCGCAATTGCCCCGTCTTGAGGGATCCGTGGAGCGTGTGCTCGCGCCCTCGACGGTGCTCTTTCGCGACACCGGTGGCGCGACCTTTGCCATGGGGCTGGTCGGCTGGGTGGGGCCGGATCCGGCGAAAACCGCACCCAAGGCGATGACGGCGTGGTCCACCTCGATGGTTGCGGTCTTGAGTCCGCGATGGGTGGGGCAGCCCGCACATGTGGCCTATACCTCACTTCAGACCAACTGGGCGGGGTACCCGCGGGCGCCGTATCGGACGGGAACCGGGTATCTCTACCTAGGCACCAACGAGGTCAATGTGTCGGCCGAGTTGCTGGCGGAGGGACGCATCGAGTTGACCCCGCAGGCGCTGCAGATCCTGCCGTTGCGCGAGCAGGTGGCGTTTCGGGTGGCGTCACGTCAGGCCGCCGCCCGCCGGGCTGCGGCGGAAGCGGAACCGAGGGAACCTGGAGTCGCTCCGACCGCGCGATGGAGTCCTGGAGTCCTCGGCGAACGTCGGTTGTAAGCACGCCGCCGGACCGAAGCGCCCCCCTTTTCAACCTAAAAACGGCAGTTGAGAGGTGGAAACGTTGAAGCGTTGTAGCGGCAGAAGGGAGCGGTGGCCCGACAGTGCTCCACCGAGCTTTCCCAGCGCCCTCGTTGTAGAAACGATACCAAACGAATCCGCAGCCCCATCAGGGGCGACATCTTCCGCTCAACCGGCTCGGACGATGCCGCCCCGACCGGGGCTCAATCGTGTAGTGGTGAACGGTTCTACATAGATTGTGCACCTACGGCGCTCCGGATCGGGGCGTCCCTCCCGTTCCGAGCCCACCACGGCGCTCCCCCCTTTGCGGCTCCGCCTCTAGCCCGTCGTGGGCCTAGGCGTCCACGCCCGCCTCTTTCCCCAGCGCCGTCGGCGCGACCTAGTTGTAGAAACGACACGAAACGAATCCGCAGCCCCGTCAGAGGGTGAAATCGTTGTAGACACCACACCCGAGGATTCTCCAGCCCCGTCGGCGCGACATCCTCCGCTCAACCTTCTCGGTCCCGTCCGTCCACCGGGCTCATCGGGAGATTCGCCCTGCCGTCAGCGGATCCCGCTGTGCTCAGGACGTGAGCGGCGGGTTCAGGCGAAGTCGTACACGACGACCTTCTGGCAAACCCGCTTGAAGACCTTTTCGACGAATTCGAGGTGCATCGGGTGCACTTGGTAGTCGTCCTGCGCCTGTTTGCTTGGAAACACCAAGTTCAAAGCCACTTGGTACGACTGTTCGACCACCGGGCGGTGGCTTCCCACCATCTTTCCGGCGTGGAAGGTGAGGACGCCCGGGATGGGGCGGAGGTATTTTTCGCAGCCGGCGAGGAGTTCATCGGCGGCGGTCGGATTCGCGGGGTCGGTCCAGAAAATGACGACGTGAGAGAACATGGGGCGGGAGGTTAGAAGCTGCGGGCGTCGGAATCCAAGCGGAATGCGGTACCCGGGGGAGCCGACGAACAGAAGTTTGGCTGCCCCCTTGAACCCGGGCGGAACACTTCCTACGTTGCGCGCATGACGTTAACCGATTCCCAAAAGGAACTGTCCCGCCAGTGGCTGGCTGACGGAATGAAGCTCTCCGAGTTCCAGAAACAGGTGGAGAAGGAGTTTGGCCTTCGGTTGACCTACATGGAGACGCGTTTCCTGGTCGATGATCTGAAGGTGTTGCCCAAGGACTCCGAACCCCCGGTGAAACCCGAGCCCGTGAAGCCGGCCCCGGCTCCGGCAGTGCCCGGCGGGGAAGTCCCCGGCGCGGAAGGGGTTGCCGGGCCTGTTGATGCGGGACTCGGTGACGCCGCCGCCCCCGCCGGCGGCAGCGTGGACGTGACGGTCGACGTGGTGACGCGCCCGGGCATGGTGGTCAGCGGCCGGGTAACGTTCAGCGACGGACAGGTTGGCACCTGGTATGTGGATCAATACGGCCGCCCCGGGCTGGTCCCGGACACCAAGGGATATCGACCGCCGAATGCAGATTTGCAGCAATTCCAGGTCGCATTGGAACGCGAACTCACGAAGCTCGGTCTCTGACAGGCCCCGGCGGCAACTCCGGGCGGGGCTTTCACAACTCCGGGAGAGCCGGGGAACGCGCTGGCGACGATGTTGTCATCAACCCGGGGAACCCCAACCGGACACTTGTCTGATATGAATGCCTCCTCCGATCCAACTGACTCCACACCCGCGGCGCCCGCCCCTGCCGGGGTGGTCGCGGGGTCGCACGAGTTTCCGGAAACCGACTCCACCCGTGAATTTACGCGTGTGCTGGTCGGACATCCGTTCCTGAACGACCTCGCTCCGCAACACCTGCAATACCTCGCGGCAAGCGCGGTGTGGGTGCGCTGCCGCGCCGAGGAGTTTCTCTTCCGTGAGGGCGAACCGGCCAACCGGTTTTATCTGATTCAATCCGGTCGCGTGGCCCTGGAGGCGCATTTGCGCGATGAGGCCCCGGTGGAGGTGCAGTTAATGGGCGCGGGTGAGGTGATCGGGTGGTCCTGGCTCTTTCCGCCGTGCCACTGGAATTTTGATGCCCGTGCCCTGGAGCCGGTGACGGCCATCTCCTTCTTCGGGACGCGCCTGCGCGAGCAGTGCGATCAGGATCATGACTTTGGCTACGAGATGATGCGCCGGATGACCCACGTGGTGATCGAGCGTTTGCAAGCCACCCGCCGGCAACTTCTCGAGTGTCGTCGATGACCGTTCGCGGCCGCAATCGCGCGCAGATTGCCGCGGCTCACGGGGCGACGCTGAGCCCGAACAGCCGCTGGTGTTCGTGGATGCAGTAGCGGTCCGTCATGCCGGCGATGTGATCGCAGACCGCGCGTTCCCAGCCCTCCTTCCGCGACCGGCGTCGCACGGCCGCTGGGGTCTCCTTGGGATGGGTCAGCAGGTAGTTGAACACCTCACCCAGCATCTTGGCGGCACGGTTGTTCGGTCCGGCCACGGCGGGGTTGTAGTAGAGATTCTGGTACAAGAATTTTCGCAATTGCAGGTTGGCCTTCCGTCGCTGCGGGCTGTACCGAACGAACTTCCGGACGCTGGACCGAACGGCATCGGCCGAATCGACCCCGGCCTTCTGGATCGCGGCTTCGGTGGAGGTCACCACATCCGTCACCTGTTGATCGATGATCTCGCGGATCGTGTAGTAGCGGCGACTTTCATCCGGCAGCGCACCGAAGGTCCGTCGGACCTTTCGCGCCGCGGCCGACCAGACCTCGACTTCCTTCAGCAACTGCCGTTCATCGAGCAGGCCGCAATCGAGTCCGTCGTCGAGATCGTGGCTGTAGTAAGTAATCTCGTCGGCGAGATTCGCGATCTGCGCCTCCAACGAGGGTTGTCGATGGACGACCGGTTTACTGCCGGCCGGAACGGCAAAGCTGGTTTGGTGCTTTGCGAGCCCCTCTCGCACTTCCCAGGAGAGATTCAGCCCGGCGAATCGGGGATACTTTTGCTCGAGCTGGTCCACCACGCGGAGGCTCTGGCGGTTGTGATCAAACCCGCCGTGTTTTCGCATCAGCCGGTCGAGCGTGGCTTCGCCGGTATGCCCAAATGGGGAGTGCCCGAGGTCATGGGCCAGGGCAATGGTTTCGGCTAGGTCCTCGTTGAGCTGGAGCGCCCGGGCGATGTTTCGGGAAATGGCGGCCACCTCGATGGTGTGGGTCAATCGGGTGCGGAGATGGTCCCCGGTGCCGTTCAGAAACACCTGGGTCTTGTATTCCAGGCGGCGAAAGGCGCGGGAATGGATCACCCGGTCGCGGTCGCGCTGGTACCCGGTCCGCCACTCGGGGGGTGGTTCGGCGTGTTCGCGACCCCGGGTTTCTGCGCTGAGTTGGGCGTAGGGGGCGAGAACCAGTCGCTCGCGGGTCTCGAGTTGGATCCGGGTGATGGGCATCGGGGCGGATTCCTTTGCGAGGCATCCTGAGTCGGGCGGCGGCGGATGTCCAACCAGCGTGTGATCGCCGAAGCGCTCTTTTTCTCGTAGATCCTCTCGCCGCTTGAACCACTCCAAGGTTGGGAGTATTCCTTCGACCGACGTCCGAACCGCAATCTAACTCTACTCCCATGCCCGCATCGCGTCACGTCTCCTACAGCCACAACACGCTCGCCATCATCATGGGAGGCGGGCAGGGCACCCGCTTGTTCCCGCTCACCGAGGAGCGTGCCAAGCCGGCAGTCCCGCTGGCGGGCAAGTTCCGGCTGGTGGACATCCCCATTTCCAACTGCCTCAACTCCGACCTGAAGCGGATTTATCTGCTCACGCAGTTTAACTCGGCGTCGCTCCACCGGCACATTTCGCAGAGTTACAAGTTCGACCATTTTAACGGCGGCTTTGTAGAGATCCTCGCAGCCGAGCAGAGCTTCTCCAGCAGCTCATGGTATCAGGGCACCGCGGACGCCGTGCGGAAGAATCTCCAGCACTTCCGGAGCACCAATTTTGATTACGCGCTCATCCTCTCGGGCGATCAGCTGTACCGGATGGATTTTCGCCGCATCATCGAGGCGCACGAGGAAAGTTCGGCCGATCTGACCATTGCCACCATGCCGGTGCCCGCCCGCGAGGCGTCCGCCCTCGGCATCATGCACATCAACGGGGAGCGTCGGATCACCCGCTTCGTGGAAAAGCCAAAGGACCCCGAACTGCTGGATTCGTTGAAGTTGGACCGCGCCAGCTATGCTAGCCTGGGGGTGAAGGGCGATGAGCAGTTCTACCTCGCCTCGATGGGCATTTACGTCTTCAACCGGGACGTGTTGTTCGAGCTTCTCGACAACAACCTGACTGACTTCGGCAAGCACATCATTCCGGGCGCCATCCAGACGCATCGGGTGTTCAGCAATGTCTTTCAGGGTTACTGGGAGGACATTGGAACCATCCGCAGCTTCTTTGAGGCGAGCCTCGATCAAACCGCGGAGAGGCCGAAGTTCAACTTCTTCGACCCGCCGGTCTTTACCCGCCCGCGTTTCCTCCCGCCGTCGAAGATCAACGCCGCCGCCATCGAGCATGCCGTCATTTCGGACGGATGCATCATCAACAAGGCCCGCATCCAGCACAGTGTGGTAGGCATCCGGGGCATCCTGGAGGAAGGCGCCGCCCTGAACCGCGTGGTCATGATGGGTGCCGACTACTACGACTCCGCAGCGCGCGTGAATCAGCCCGAGAACCAGGGAATCCCGATCGGCATCGGCCGAGGCACCCGGATCGACAACGCGATCGTGGACAAGAATGCCCGCATCGGCGAGGCCTGCGTGCTGAGCCCGGCTGAGAAACCCGAGAACATGGATCACCCGCTGTACTACGTACGCGACGGCGTACTGATCATTCCCAAGGGTCGGGTGATTCCGAACGGCACCGTGATTTGAGCCGCAGCGCCGCTACCTCGCGGACGCCATTGCCTGCGCCTGAACGGCACGCTTCACCCCTGTTTTGCTGCGGACAAAGGTTTTCCTTGCCCGTCCCGGGGGTTCGTCGGAAGTTGCGGCCCCTGGTCCGGGGGACCCGGACGATCAATCCCTTGCTCTCGATGTTTTTCCCGATCCAGTTGTTCGCCCTCGGTTTCCGCAGGAGTCTGGTACTGCCTGCCCGCGCCGCGCTTGCATTCGCCGCGGTCTGGTTTTCCGCCACCGCACTGGCGCAAGTGGCTCCGGCCATCACCACGCCGCCCAGCAGCCAGGTGGCCGTGGTCGGCACCAATGTGACCTTCGGCGTGGTGGCCACGGGCACCGCGCCGCTTGCCTATCAGTGGCTCAAATCCGGCACGAACCTGGATGCCGCCACCAACAGCACCTTCTCCTTCACCATCCCCGATGGCACCGCCGCCGGCAGCTACTCGGTTCGCGTTTCGAACGCGGCAGGCTCGGTGGTTTCGACGGCCGCGGTGCTCACGGTGAACGTTCCGGCGATCTTCTCCACCTCACCGGCAAACCAGATCGTTTACCTGGGCCAGTTGGCGACCTTCACGGCGATTCCTTCGGGCAACGCGCCGATTTCAATCCAGTGGTCTTTTGGATCGACGATCCTGACCAACGCCACGAATAACGTCCTGGTGGTGGGTCCGGTGGATTACACCAATGCGGGTGTCTATACGGCCGGAATCACCAACGGGTATGGCGGCACCTCGGCGTATGGCGTGCTGAGCGTGTTGTCGCTTCCCGATCCGGCGATCCGTCTCGACACGCCCCGGTTCAGCGAGTCGGGCGCCGTGTTCCCGGTGCTCTACACGGGGCACAGCACGGAAACGAATCTCTCCTTCAGCCTCGGCTTTGATCCTGCGGTGTACACCAACGTCGCCTTTTCTCCGGCCTCGACCGAGGGCGTGACCTGGACCCCCGATGAATCGCGTCTCGCCGCCGGCGCGTTGGGGGTGTCGGGCGTCTATGGCGCCACCATCAAGGCACTGCCGGGTGAGAACCTTATCGGCAATTTCAGTGCGACGCTCGTGGTCGGCGCGCCCAATCGGTACGCGGGCAAGGTGGGATTGACCGGATCTCCCAAGGCGCTGGTGTTCGCTCCGGCGTTGATCTCCACCAATTCCACGAATTCTGCGCTCCTAATTACCAACTCGACCGTCTCCGTGCTCGGACCGACGCCGCCGGTGATCCTCGGCACGGCGCCGTCGCCGGTGTTGAATCCGCAGACCGGTCTGCTCGAGCAACCGCTCGATCTGTCGAATCCGGGAGCTGCCCTGCTGGATGGCACCTTCGTGACTGTTTCGGGCTTGGGAGTCGATTCCCGCACGAACTCCATTCTGCTGCAGAATGCGCAGGTGTATCTCATCACGGGGGCGGCGGTGGTGGATTCTGGAAGCTTAGCCCCGGGAGAAATCCGGCGGATCGTGCTGGAGTACTATGTTCCGGATCGCACGACGGTGCCGACTCCAACCCTGGCCGCCTACGGAGCGTCCTTGACGCTTTCCGTTCCCACGACCGGGAACCTGTTGAATGTCATCACCAATCGGTTTGTCCCGCAGGGCTTCCTGGTGGAATTCGCGACCCGCTCGGATCGCCGCTATTACGTCCAGTACGTGGACCACGCCGGGGACTTTTTGAGCACCAATTCGGCGGCGATTTTCACGGCGCTTCCTGCGGTCCTGGGCACCGGCGC
>JANXMD010000658.1 GCA_025354845.1 Verrucomicrobiota bacterium
GACGCCGGCCGCGGAATTGTTAATCTTGTCGAGGACTGACTGGACCGAATCTGAGGTGGCGCTAAACGAGAACGAGACGCCATTGATCTTGAATGCCCCAGCGCCCGAGCCTCCGTCAGAAACCGCCGTCCCGAAGTTGGCCGTGGAAAGCGAAGAGGACAATCGGATGCCGCCAAGCGTCGTGCCGCTCGTGACCGAGCCGGTGCCGTTGTTCGATAATCGAGCGAGCTGAAAAAGGTTGCTCGTGTCCGCCGAGCTGCCGAGGACGATTTCAGAGGCCGAACTGAAGGTGATCTTGTCCGTCGAGGCGTCGTAGCCCGCTGTGACCGAGCCTCCAGTCGCCGTGTTAATGTGATCGAAAACGTCCTTCAGTGAGTCGGTCAACGCGATCGACACCTGCTTGCCGTTGACGGTGAGGGTTCCCGCCGTGACCGGCTGGGAGAACGCAGCATTGCTCAAGGTCAGGCCGGAAACATCGTTCGTGGCATTGAGCGTCTTGGCCATCGAACCCGAACTCGACTGCTGCGCCGTGGTGGCCAGTTGGACGATGTTGAACGTGTAGTTTCCAATACCGGTGCCGCTGCCCGCACTGACCTGCGCGGCGGTCGTGTCCGAGACCGCCGACTGGCGCGACTGATAGAGGTCGCTGGATTGCAGGGTAGTGATCCGACTTTGGAGAATCGTCAGCTCCGTCTGAATCCCCGAATAGGTGTTATTCTGCTGATTGAGTTTATTCTGATCGGTCTGCAGAACCCGCTGCGGCGCGCGATCCACATCGGCAAGCTGGGAGATCAAGGTCTTCCAATCGAAGCCCGATGCCAGTCCGGATACGCCGAGATTGCTCATAGTCCAAACTTGGTATCGGCAGCCGTCACCTGGAACTTAAGCGGCCTCCAAAAACAAGAGAACCCGGAAGACCTCGCGGCCTTCCGGGTTCTTTGTAATCTACTGCGAATCAACGATCAGCCCAAGAGGCGAAGCGCGGACTGCGGCAGCGAGTTCGCCTGCGCAAGCATCGCGGTGCCGGACTGCACCAGGATGTTGTAGCGGGCGTACTGCGTACTTTCCACGGCCACATCCACGTCCTTGATGCGGCTGTTCGCGGCACCGAGGTTGTCCTTCAACACGCCGAGCTGGCTGCTGTAGGACTGGAGGACCGACACGTTGGCACCGACCGTTGAACGGTCCGTGGCCAACTGGTTGATCGCGAGCTTCACGTTGGCGAGGGCCGTGACCGCATGGGCCGAGGTATCTACCGTCGAGGAGTTCGCCGTGGTGTACGTACTGGCTCCGAGGTTTACACCGGTCATCGCGATGGTATGCGCATCGCTGTCGGTGGTGACGTTTAGAGCCGTGCTGCTGAACAGGCTGACACCGTTGAAGTCCTTGGTAGCAAGGTCATTGATGTAAGTGCCCAGTTTACCGAACTCCGTGTTGTAGAGACCACGATCGGTGTCGGTCTTGGTCACGTCCTGCGAGAGAACGGACAGTTCCGACATACGGTCGAGGGCCTTCGCAACCTTACCCAGGAAACCGTCCTGAGTCTGACTGAACGAGACCGCATTGGTCACGTTGGTGTTGGCTGCCGCGACGCGGTTGAGCTGCGCATCGAAGCGCAGCGAGACCGCTGATCCCGCAGCGTCGTCATCGGGAGACCCGATTTTCGAACCCGACGAGAGTCGGCTCAGTGACTTGGCCAGCATGGCGCTGGATTCATTGAGTTGACGAGCTCCCGAGCTTGCCGCGGTGTTAGTGTTGATGACCATACGAACGACTCCTTCCTTGAGTCACCCCGTTTCCGGGGTATCTGTTATTGCCACGACATCCCTGCCGTGCGGTGGACTTGATAGGGGTGCCACCTGTTTGAACCCAACCGGCACTTAATGGCAGCCGGCCTCCAACCAAACCGGGCATTGCGGCCCTGCCTGGCAAATCGTTTCCAAAGCCTTCCCCTTCCGGGCGGGCGCGGCTCAGTCGCCGCCGCCCGCCCCGGGGTCGGCGCGCGCCTCTTAGCCCAAGAGCTTGAGTGCGGCCTGCGGCAGAGAATTCGCCTGCGCCAGCATCGCCGTTCCAGACTGGACCAGGATGTTGTAGCGGGCGTACTGCGTGCTTTCCACCGCCACATCCACATCCTTGATGCGGCTGTTGGCAGAGGAGAGATTGTCCTTCAGCACCCCCATCTGCGAGCTGTAGGCCTGCAAGACGGAGACATTGGCACCCACCGTGGCGCGGTCGGTGGCGAGCTGGGTAATCGCCGCCTTGATATTGGTCAGCGCAGTGATGGCGTGGGCCGTCGTATCGATCGCGGAACCCGTGGCGGTGGTGTAGGTCGTGGAACCCAGATTCGTTCCCGCCAGGGAAACCGTGTGCTGCTCGCCGTCGGTGGTCACCGAGAGGCTCGAGCTGCTGAAGAGGCTGACTCCGTTGAAATCCTTGGTGCCGAGATCGGACACGTAGGAGGCGAGTTTCTGGAACTCGGTGTTGTACAGGCCTCGGTCGCTGTCCGTCTTGGTGACGTCCTGTGAGAGAACCGAGAGCTCGGACATGCGGTCCAGCGCCTTGGCGACCTTGGTGAGGAAGCCGTCCTGTGTCTGACTGAACGAGACCGCATTGGTCAGGTTCGTGTTGGCCGCCGTGACGCGATTAATCTGAGCGTCGAAGCGGAACGAGACCGCCGTACCCGCCGCATCATCCTCCGGCGAGCTGAGTCGGGATCCCGACGAGAGCCGGGAAAGCGACTTGGCCAACATGGCCGATGATTCATTGAGCAAGCGGGCACCCGCCTGCGCCGAAACGTTCGTGTTTACAACCATAACTCCATCCATGAGTTGCTTCTGTTTTACCAGAAGCGTCTATTTGCGCAGCGTCCATGCTGCGGGTCGGACATTTTCATCGGGCGTCCGACCGTTTTCCCGAACCGGCTTTTCTCCCAGACCGCCGGTGGTCCGTGTCTCACGACACTTGAAGTATCGGCTGTTTCCCAATGATCTTGAGCCCGATTCTTCACCCCCCGTACCAATGCACTCCCGCCGCCGGTCCCTGTTCACCCTCCTCACCACGGGGATCCTTCCCATCGTCGTCGCCACTTCGAACCTTCGCGCCGACTCCGAGGACTTCGCGGGATTCTCAGCGCAGCGCCTGAAGCGAATCGGCGCGTTTGCGGAGGAATTGGTGGCAAACCACCAGTACTCCGGGCTCGTGATCGAAGTCACGCGAGACGGGCGTCGCGTGTATGAGCGGGCCGTGGGCGTGTCCAATGGAGCCAACCGCCCCCTCCGCACCGACGACCTCTTTGCCGTGGCCTCACTGTCGAAGATCGTCACCACCGTCGCCACGCTCATGCTGATGGAGGAAGGACGACTCGGCCTCAACGACCCGCTCTCCCGCTTCATCCCGGCATTTGCCGACACGCCGGTTGTCAGCACCAATGCCAACGGAGGCGTTCAACTCCAGCCGCTCGCCCGGCCACTCTTGATCCGCCACCTGCTCACCCACACCTCGGGAATCGTCGCCTTCGATGCACCGGCGGGCAGTTCGGTCAGCGGCAGTCCCGCCCGGTCCGGCGGTTCGTTCCCGACGCTGGCGGAAGCCGCGGAATACGTTGCGCGTGTGCCGCTAAAGCATCAGCCGGGCGACGCATGGACCTACGGTATTTCCACCGATGTGCTGGGTCGCGTGGTGGAAATTGCCTCAGGGATGCCCTTCGACCGATTCCTGGAGGAACGCATCTTCCGCCCCTTGGGCATGAAGGACACCGCCTTCGAAGTCCCCGAATCGAAACGCGGGCGGCAAGTGGACCGCGACGAGCGCCAGCCTGACGGCACTCTCAAGCGCATTCCGGCAAGACCGAAGGGCGGCCCGTGGCCTTCCGGGGCAGGCGGGTTGTACTCCACACCGCACGACTATCTCCGGTTCGCACACCTGCTCCTCAACGGCGGCGCGGTGGACGGGGTGCGACTGCTCTCCCCGCGAACGGTGGAACTGATGCGTAGGGACCAGCTCCACGGTCTCCCCAAGCCCACCAAGATCTACCCGGTCAGCGACGGATTCGGGCTTGGCGTGGAAATCCGCACCGACGTGGCGCGCGCCGGATGGCTGGGATCGGAGGGAACCTTTGGCTGGAACGGCGCCTCCACCTGCTATTGCGCCATCGATCCCAAGGAACGCCTGGTCATGATGATCTGGGCCCAACATTCGCCGAATGCCGAATTCGGGCTGTACGAACGATTCAACACTCTCGTGTACCAAGCACAGGTCCGCTGAACCAAATCCGTCGGTCCAAATTGCGCGGCGGAGGGAGCGAATGAACGCAGATGCTGAGAAGGAAACTTGTGATCCGCGGGCGGGTTTGGTTGAGGGGGCGTAAAAGATCGAGCCGAATTTCCGGCTTTGTCCATCCCGGTTGGGCTGCAATCCTCGACGCAGAAGTGAACAAAAGGGATCCACTCTTGGATGGCGTTCGAGGATTCAGCGCACTGCTCGTGATGCTCGGCCATTTGCGAAGCTTCCTGTTTGTTGACTATCCTTTGCTGGTTCATCCCTCCTACCTGCAGCGGGCGTTCTATTTCGTAACGGGATTCGGGCACCAGGCAGTGGTGATATTCTTCGTCCTTTCGGGGTACTTCGTTGGTGGGTCGGTCCTCCAAAGTTGCGGAGCCGGAAAATTCAAATGGCGAAGCTATGCAGTAACCCGCCTTTCGCGACTCTGGACTGTTTTAGTCCCAGCTTTAGTCTGGACCTGTCTCCTTGACGAATGGGGTCAACACCTAAATCCACAGGCCTATCTTGGCACACTAAGAGACCAGTACCACTCCGGCCCCTCTGCCCTTGAAGCGGGAAATCATGATCCCACCACCTGGCTGGCGAACTTGTTCTTCTTGCAAGGAATTGTACGTCCTGAATTCGGTACCAATGGCCCACTCTGGAGTCTTACCAATGAATTCTGGTACTATACGCTTTTCCCAGCCGGCCTCATCGGATTCGGGTTGTTGCTTAGGAGGACTCGAAATCTTCGGGGTAGTCGATCCGCCATCGGCCACCTAACTGTGTTTATCCTTTTAGTCAGCGTTCTTCCATTCTCGTTGGTGAAGGCTGGAATTATCTGGCTCCTCGGAGTTGCAGTCTGGCGCCTGGGCCATCCGGCGTCCACCGCAGGCAACCCCTCAACCGGATTTGGTTCCAACGATTCCATTCAGCGTTGGAGTGCACGGTTTGTCAGTCTTCTGGGATTGGTACTGACGCTGGCTGGAGCGCGGTTGGGTAAGGCGTGGGGTAGCGACCTCGCTGTCGGATTCCTATTCGCAGTCTGCATGGTCGCATGGAGAGATTTCGCCCCGAGGTCCCAGTGGGTCAGGTTCACCTGCTTCTGGAGTTCGGAGATCTCGTACACTCTCTACCTGTTCCACTTCCCATTTCTATTCCTGCTATGCGCAGGCTTCCTAGGAGGTCGCCAGTGGATCCCCAGTCGATTGGGATTCGCGGTGTACGCAGGTTTTGCTGGCCTAACTCTTGGGATTTGCGCGATCGCATGGTGGCTGTTCGAACGA
This sequence comes from Verrucomicrobiota bacterium, assembly GCA_025354845.1. GTDB lineage: Bacteria > Verrucomicrobiota > Verrucomicrobiia > Limisphaerales > UBA9464 > CAIVQB01. The sequence goes on from JANXMD010000658.1 coordinate 5,547, forward strand.
CGAACCCCCTCGGTGCGATCCTTCCTGGCGCGCTCAATCCCCCCCGCCTGAACCCAAGCCCCGATTTTGACCGCGAACAACCCGGCTCTTCTCCGGATCCAGGGCACCCTCCCACCGGGCGATCACCAACGTTGCCGTGGCGTTGCCCACCAGATTGGTCAGGGCGCGGATTTCGGACATGAATCGGTCCACGCCCA
>JANXMD010000703.1 GCA_025354845.1 Verrucomicrobiota bacterium
CCGGGGGTGAGTGCGGATTCCATCGTCACAAAGTAGGGTGCCAATTGATCCAAGGGGAACGTCGTCCGCGGAAAGTTTTTGATTTGCGCGTACGCTTCGGTGACGGACTCGTACACGCGAGCCTCCCGTTCGCGATGCAGAGAACCCAGGACTCCCAACACCAACGCCCTCTCCTCTAGGTGCTCTAACCAATACGCGTGGCCAGGTTTCGCCAATCGCTCCAGAACGGGCGCCACCTCGGTGGATCGATCCACGACAGCCGATAGTAAATCACTCACCGATGCCTCCTGACGGTCCACCCGGGCCAGCAGTTCGCGGGTGGCGCGCTCGCGCTCCCTGACAGGGGGAACCGCGAGCACCGGATTGCTGGGGTCCAGGCGCTCCAGTGTCATTCGTGCCTCTACGCGAAGCTGCACCAACGGTTCCCGCCGCACCATCGTGGCCAGTGCCTGATGCATCTCGGCGGTTGCCAACGGCAAGCTCACAATTTCCATTAGCGCCCTGTTTCGTTCGGCCGGGTCAGTAGCCGTTAGCCCGACGGTCAGACGACTGCTGACCGCTGCGGTTGGTTCGCTCGGTGGTTCCGGTGATTCTGCCAGCACCTCCTTGGCCAGCGCTTGAATCTCCGGCTGGGCATCGGTCAACAAGGCCTCCACCAATTGGCGATTCGACGCCAGCTGGGCTCCGCTCGACGCGAGGACTGGCCCAAGCAAATACTTGATGGAATGGCTCAAATCCGGACGGCGTTCCAGCAGGGAGAGAAGTGTGGGTACTGCTGAGTCCATCGCCTGAATCGCCGGCACGAGGCGATTGGCGATCAGTCCGGCATCTGCTTTGAACTCCGGGTTCTCCAGAACCGCGAGCAACCCGGCCCCAAACTCCCGGGGAAGCTGGCCGAAATGGGCGATCCCCTCCACCGCCATTCGAACCACCTCCGGATCGGCCGACGTCAGCGCTTCGCGGAACAGCGGAATCGTCTCGCCTTCCGCCCCGACCAGCATTCCCGCGCTTTCGTGCAACAGTCGCATGCGTTCCGGCACGCCCAGCGCGGTGTCAAACAAGGCCGACCGAAGGTACCCCAGCGCCTGCTCCACCTTGGGATCGACCGGACCGCCGGGAGTACGCCTTCCGGCGCGGCCACGAAGGAACTGGACTGCATCGCTGGCGGTGAACCTGTTCGGTCCCGATTCCGACGTGGAAGGCGCAGACTGGGGCACAGAGTGACCGGCCCGCCAAGCTCGGACCGCCATGGTTCCAACCGCCGTCGCCAGCAGAAGGGCCGCCATCGCCGTCACCAACTTCGCAACCGCGGTCGTCAGTGAAGCGGCTGCTTCAGGTGTTGGAAGAGTCCGCACCGCTCGTGCAATCGAGGTGGCGAGGCCGCTAGGGACGGCTCCTACCGCCTCCCGCAACAGCAAGGTTTCCAAGGCCACGGCGCTGGAGGTGATTCCCCGCTTCCTCAGCAGGCCCCGAAGCTTTTCCAGCGCCCGCGAAACCCGCATTCGGGCCGCATCCGCACCTACTCCCAGTTCCGTTCCCACCGCGCCAAATTCCAATCCCTCAAAAAAGCGGAGGATCACCGCATGACGATCGGATTCTGAAAGATCCATCAGGGCCTCGTCGATGAGCGGCTTGATTTGCGACCAGTCCGGTTCTGAGGCTTCACTTATGGACGAAGGATCGGCGATGTGCACGTGTTCCCGGTGCAGTCGCCGCGCGGCGTGCCGGGAACGATCCGCAGCCTTCCGCGTGGCCGTGACGTAAAGCCAGCCGGCAAGCACCGGATGGCGAATCAAGTCACGGCTACTCTGCGCAAGCTGAATGAAGACGGACTGGGTGACGTCCTCGGCGGCGGATCGGTCGTCGTCCAACCTTCGGGCG
>JANXMD010000720.1 GCA_025354845.1 Verrucomicrobiota bacterium
TTGAGGCGCTGCTGCGGCTCGGACGTGGATTGGAATCCGAGGCGGTAGGCGGACAAGTCACCGTTGGAAACAAAAATGTCGCAACGCGCGGTGGAAGTAATGGTGAAGGCGTAACCGCCGTCGGCGCCTGCCGCAACGACCCGGGCAGGCTGGCCGGACTGGTGGATCTCCACCGTCGCGTTCGCCACGGGCTTGCCGTCGACGTCGGTGATGTTTCCAAAAACGACCACCGGCAGCGCCACGTTCGTGACCGTGGCCTGGCCGATGAGTTTGCCATGATGCGCGCCAGGCGAGGTATCGCGGCCGGGATTCGCGGGATCATCGAAGTTCCAAAGCCCGACCAGACCTTCCTCCCTTCCGGTCAGCCTCCGACCGATGTTCTCGCGAATCTGTTCCGCGGTGCGCGCCGTCCGCCAAAGCCGGACCTCGTCCATCTCGCCGCGCAAATTCTCAAGAAAAGGCTGGATGATGGTGCGGCCGAGGAAAGCCTGCTGAACGGGGCCATTCGTGAAAAAGCGTTCCGTGTAGGCGTTTGTACTGACCAGGCTGCCATTGAGATAGAGCCGCAGGCCGTTGGTGCTCACCACCCCCGCCACATGCTCCCACTGGTGGAGTTCGAGCGTGCCAGGCCGGCTGATAAACGACTCGTAGATCGGCGCGCCTTCGCTCTGGATGCCGAAAGCCTCAAAGTCGCCATTGCCAATCGCGAGAAGCAGACTTCGTGAGCGGGACCCCAGGTCGAAGGCAGTTGGGTGGAAACCGAACGCATCCCATTTGACCCAGGCTTCGAACGTCATTTCGCGAGCGTCCACCAGCAGATTCGGCGGCAGTTCCACGGAGCTGTTCGTGCCGTCGAGTTGCAATACCCGATTCGTGGAAGCCGACGTGAGAAGGCTCACTTCAATTTCGGATTGCGGATTTCGGATTGCGGATCGGGTAGTCAGAGCCTCCTCACGCTGACTGCTCCCATCGGTGGGTTGCACCAATTCCACGACCAGGTTGGCCTGCGGCGTCTTGCCGTCCAGCGTCGTCGCGCGGCCCGCCAGATGATTGGCGCGCTCCAGCCGCCATTCGATCCTCCGCTCGGTGTAGGGCGTGATGGGGACGTCAAACTTCCAGCCACCGAGGTCGTTCGATCCGAAAGCAGCCAGGGCCACTGCGGGCACATCCGTCCAAAAGGCGAGCGGCGTCAGGCCCTGCCGATCGCTCGTCCCGCGACTGACTTCAACGCCATTCACCTCGGCGCGGACGTCCACATTTTGCAACGGCACGCCGGCGGCATCGGTGACCTGCACGAGCAGCCGCGACCAGGGAATCATGGCGGTCGCCGAAGGCAGCGTCGCTTCGACCACTTTGGCCTGGCCCATCAACCTTCCGTGATGCGCATTCGGGGTCGAGTCGTTGGCCGAGCCTTCCTGAAAATTCCAGAGGCCCGCCAAGCCCGCCTCATTGCCGGTGAGGTTTTTGAACATGTTCTCGCGGATTTGTCCCTTCGTCCGCGCCCCCTTCCAGACACGGATCTCACCCATCTGGCCGCGGAAGTCGGCATTTCCCCTCTTGGTCCAACTGGACCGCCCCAGGTAATTCCGCTGCTCAACCTCGGCCGTCGAGGTCGGGTTCGCGGCATTGGTAGAAATAGCGATCGGCAAGCCATCGAGAAACAACTCGAGATGATCCGGGGATAACACAGCCGCCACATGCACCCATTGACCCAGATTCAGTGCGCCGGGGACTTCCACACTGGCCACGGCATCCGCATCATCCCGCTCCAGAAACAGAGTTGATTCGGTAGCGCGATTCTGAACGTTGAAGCTGCGGCTGCCGATGAATAGATCAAAAAAGCGAGAATAGCTGCCAAAGCTCTCCCACTTGATCCAGCCTTCGACGGTCGCTTCGTCAAGATTCGTAAACGCGCCCGCAGGGAATTCGACGCAGCTGTCCTTGCCATCAAGTTCGAGGACTTTTGAAACCCTCGCCGGCGCGAGCGACACGGGCGTGTCGCCCACGACGGCCTTGGCGCTGCCGATCAGCTTGCCGTGATGCGCTCCCGGTCCGGAATCTTTCACGACGCCATCCGCCACGTCGTCGAAATTCCACAGCGCGGCCAGCCCCGGTTCCTGACCGCTGAGGCTGCGGAACATGTTCTCGCGAATGGCTTCACCCGAGCGCGCGACTTTCCAGACCCGGACCTCCGCCATCTGTCCATCCGTAAAGTTCTGCTGACCCCAGGCGTCGCGACCCAGCCTGACCTTGGCGCCATTGTTCACAGCCCGGAAACTGCCGCCAAAGGCTCGCTCGCCCGCAAGCCTCCCGTTCACATAGAGCTTCATGCCACCCGGGCCGGACACCGCGGCGAGGTGGATCCATTCATTGGTCCGCAGCACACCGGGCACGACAACCAGCTGAAGAGGCTCACCTTGGCCGAGCCACATCTGGAATTCCAGATCAGGTTCACCGGCAAGACCCGATTGCGTAATATTGAGATCCTGCGACGCGGTCCCCGAATCGAAAAACCGCAGATAACGACCGAACCGGCGCCACTTCACCCAGCCTTCGACCGTGGCCTCGTCGAGGGCGTTGAAGATATTCGGCGGGAACTCAACATAACTGTCCTTGCCGTCGAGATCGAGGACTTTTGAAACCCTCGCCGGCGCGAGCGACGCGGGCGTGTCGCCCACAACGGTCTTGGCGCTGCCGATGAGCTTGCCGTGATGGGATCCCGGTCCGGAATCTTTCACGAGGCCATCCGCCACGTCGTCGAAATTCCACAGCGCGGCCAGGCCCTCCTCGCGCCCCGTCAACCGCTGGCGCATGGTCTGGCGGATCTGCTCGGCGGAGCGGGCGACCCGCCAGACGCGGACTTCATCCATCGCGCCCTTGAAGTTCGTGGGCGGATCATTCGGGGTCACGCGTTGGCCGAGGTAATTGCGCGTGCCATTCTTGAGCGCCGAAAAGCTGCCGGTGTAGGCGTTGGTGCCTATGAGCGCGCCATCGAGGTAAAGTTTCATCCCGCCTTTGCCGGATACTCCCGCCACGTGACACCATTGCTGTGTGCGCAAAAGACCCTTGACCGTGATGGGGTTCAGTTCCGCGCCAATGACCAGAGCCAACTCGGTGTTGTCGGTAAAGAGACCGGTCATCAGCGACATGTCCCTCCGGGCATCGCCGTAGTTGAACACGCGCTTGGAGGTCCCGCTGAGATCATCCCAACGCACCCACGCCTCTACCGTGGCCTCGTCGAGGTCGTTGAAGATATTCGGCGGCAGTTCCACGTAACCGCCCGTGCCATCGAGCTCGAGGACGCGGTTGCTTGACGGTTCAATGCGCGACGCTCGTGGTGGGTTGTTGGCGGCGGGCTGGGCGTGGAGCGGAACGACCGAAAGCAAAAGCAGCAGCACGACGAACAACAATGCGCCGCGATGTTTTTGCTGAGTGGCTTGCAAGCGTGGATCCAACCAGAGCGCGGGCGGCGAGGAAACCGGCAAATGCTCGACGTTGATGGAGCGCATCAGCGGAATTGAACGGTGAAGCGACGCAGGCAGACAAGCTGCGAAAACAGTCTCCGCTCTCGGGAAACGGAGGTGCATTCTTTGGAGTCCAAGCATTCCGGGGCAGGGCAATCTGACGCGTTCGTGGAGAGGCCGCTCCAGCGCGGCGGCGAACAGGGCTTCTTCGCGGGAGGAGTTCATAGGGAGCGGGCAGGCCCACCGGCCGACGCCGGACGGGCGGGGAAATCGAAGACCTGAGCGTCCGTGGGTCGGAGGTCCATGAGCAGTGGCCAAGGCATACCATCCACCCATGCGCGAAGCAGCCGCCAAAGGGATCAAACCATCGGCGGAAAATGCCGCAACGGTTGCCATCTTCAGCAGGTAACGAGGCCGATCCTCGAGGACCATGCCGTTGGAGACCCGCCTGAGACGTCGAAGCGGAGGAGGTCGTATTTCTCGCGGTCACGGCGAACCACGTGGAGCCAGATGACGGATTCAACGGCTTGCCGCTGCGCCAAATAGTGGCGGAAGGACGAGATCGACCCACCGGCGTTCTCGGTCAGGTGCTCAGCTGAGGTTTCTTCGATTTCTCGGAGAGAGCGGAAGGGGAATTGAGTACCATGGGAACCATCAACAAAGCATCTCCCGTCAAAACGCGGTGCAAGTTCGACCTCGCCTTCAAGCTGGAGGCTGTCCGGAACTGCCAGGCCTCCTGAAACTTCCGTCGCCTTGACGCTCCGCCCGGTCAAAAACCCTGTAAGCATTGGCCAATCGAACGTGTAATTCCCAACATCGCACTCCACTGTTGGGCTCGGCTTACGGCGGCGTCTCGGACAGCCCCAACACCTCCACCAGCTTCCTCCGTTCCTCGGTTGAAGGCGTGGCTTCGTCATGTTCCCAAGCAGATACTCGGGTGCTTGAAACCTGCAGCAAAGCTGCCAATTCACGTAACTTTAGCCCTCGCTCGATTCGGTCTCTTCGTAGCCTCTCACCCGCGGTCCTCACCTCCAGTGGGAAGGCCTTGCGGCGTCGAGTCGGACCTCCATCCGGCGTCCGCTGGGAGTGGATTGAACGCTGTGCAATACCCAACAGTGCTAACGACCCATGAGAAAGAGGAAGG